>CAZQAM010000072.1:6751-7083 GCA_964591355.1 uncultured Oscillospiraceae bacterium | reverse complement strand
TGTTAGCCATCGGCGGCACCCAATGAAACATCCATGCTTGCAGGCTGTGGAACACCTTTGATGCGGTATACTTGCTTTGAATCAGCAAATCGGGATTTGCGGAGGTAAGCAAATGGAATACAGGATCGAGGACTTGACAAAGGAAGAAGCCGATTATATTGGCGAAAAGATAAATGAGATCGTGCCGTGTGAAGTGGATGCGGACGAAGAAAAATTTGTGCTCAAAATCGATAACGAAATCGGCGAGATCATTGGCGGATGTGTTGCCACAGCTTACGAATACCACTGGTCGAGAGTGTTGCTTGACGACCTTTGGGTTGATGAGCGCTATC
>CAZQAM010000072.1:649-6741 GCA_964591355.1 uncultured Oscillospiraceae bacterium | reverse complement strand
TGATCCTTCATGAGGTCGAGCGTATCGCAAGAGAGAAGGGCTGCCGGGTCGTGACGCTCGGCACTGCCAGTTATATGGCAAGACCGTTCTATGAAAAACACGGCTACACGGTCTTTACCACGCTCAAGAAACCGAATGGTTATATCAGCTATTCACTGGTCAAATACCTTGATAAGGATGCACCGGAATATATGCCGACTGACAACAGCGGTTCACGCTTCACGATTTCGCTCGGCAATGATGACGATGCTGAAGTGATACTGAAAGGCCTTGCCGCATACAGCGAAGTTTACGAACAGGAATGTGAAAACGTTGGGTTTTACAAGAAATTTGCTGACAAAGACGGCAGATTTGCGGCTGGCGTGATCGCGGACGTGGACAAAGGTGAGACTAGCTTTGTTGAAGCGCTGTTTGTAGAAGAGCCGCTCCGGTTTCACGGTCTTGGCACGTATCTCTTGAAGGAAGCAGAGAAATTCGCAAAGGAAAACGGCGCTTCAATGGTCATGACGAATGCGGGTGACTGGAACGTTGCGTTCTTCAAGAAGAACGGTTATTTGCTCAGAGGCGAACTCAAAGACGTTCCCAAAGGACACAACTGCTACGAACTCTACAAAATGATCTGAAGATCCGGAAGTGGGCTGACAATTCCAGTTTGGCAGATTGAAGGGCGCACTTTCTCACCGCATGTCGGCTGGTGAAAGTGCGCCTGCTTTGTTTATATGAATAATACTATTTCGCGTCTAAAACATTGAATCTTCGGGCGTCTTTTCCGCCCTGGCAGTGCTTCATTCCGGTCAACGTAGCGCTGCTACGCTTCCCTTCATTCAGCTTTGCCAGGACAAAAAATCCATCCCGAATCTTTCAATTTTTTAGACGAGAAATAGTATAAGACTGAAGTTCACCCTTTACAGCACGCGTCATAGAACGCGAATAGCATGAAAAAGGCCGGCAGAGGCGTCCGGTGATTCCGGAGGCAAACGCTCCGGGGATCAATGGACGCCGACGTTCTTTTCCCTTTCCAGCCGGAAGGCGACGGAACGCTTCAGGTATTCCAGGTATGCTTTGTCCCGGTATACCGATTTTCCGGGGGTATCGGAGATCTTGGCCACGGCGCGGCCGTTGACAGTTTGAAGCTTGATCACGATGTTCAAAGGCTCCGCAAACGTATCGTTGGAGCAGAAAGTGCCGATCCCGAAGGAGACCTTGGCCCTGCCGCGGAAATAATCGTAGAGGTGCTGGGCACGGTCAAAATCCAGGCTGTCGCTGAACAGGAGCAGTTTCGTCCGGGGATCCGCGCCGTATTTTTCATAGTGCGCGATCATTTTTTCGCCCCATTCGTAGGGGTCGCCGCTGTCGTGGCGGACCCCGGTGAAATTGTTCACCATGGCCCGGTTGAAATCCAGCAGGAATAGATCGGTGGTAATGGTGTCCGTCAGGGCGGTCCCGTTGTCTCCGCGGTATTCGTCATACCAGTCTTCCATGGCGTAATGGTTGGTATAGGCCAGGGGGATGGCGTCAATGCCCTGATACATCTGAACGAACTCATGGGCGTAGGTGCCGATGGGCGTAAGGCCGTATTTCCAGGCGAGGTACACATTGGAAGTGCCCGCGCAGCAGCCGGTTTCCTCCGCCAGGCGGCGGACCACCACATCCTGCCATTCCCGGCTGAGCCTGCGCCTGCAGCCAAATTCCGCGAAGGGGAAGGTGTATTTGCCGCTTTGAAAATCCCGGATTTTTTCATCCAGGCGCTCCTGGGCGGATTTCAGCAGCTTTCCGTAATCGTACTGCATCCGGAAATATACTTCGTTGACGATTTCCAGCAGATAAATTTCAAACTGCATGGCGGAAAACAATGGCCCCCGGACGGTAATGCCCAGGCGGCCGTCCTGGGAAAGAGAGGTCACCACGTAATCCCGGATGGGGTGCCAGAGGCGGAGAAACTCCACATAGTCGCTCTTGATGAACCGGATGGAGCGGAGATAATCCAATTCCTCTTTCCGGAAAGACAGCGTGCAGAGATGATCGATCTGGGCGTTGATCTCCCGGAACATGTCCGGGGTGAAAACGACGCCTTCATTCCGGCAAAGGAAATCGTATTCCCCGCTCAGATCCGTATGCTTGTGGAAAATCACCTGATCCATATTGAATTTATACAGATCGGTATCCAGCAGCGAGACAATGATGGGCTCCAGCTTCATGAACCGCGCCTCCTTTCAGATCATATGCCTGATTTCTTCCGGCACCATCCGGGCCAAATGTCTTTCCAGCGCGCGGAGCTGACGCAGCGCCTCCCGGACCGCGGAGGAAGAAATATCTTTCCATTCCTCCGGGGCCTCGATGATTTCGATGCCTTCCGAAAGGCCGCGCAGGAAAGCGTCCTCCTCCATCATCTGCCGGCAGGCGTCTTTTCCGCGGCTCATGCAGACGATGCCGAACTCCCGGGCGATTTCCGGCACGTATTTCCATCCGGAGGACAATTCCCTCAGTTTGTCCGACCCCAGCAGCAGGGAAGGGGCATACCCTTCCCTCCGCAGCTGGCACAGGGTAAAATAGGTGCGGGGCTGCTCCGGCTGCCGCATTTCCCAGTCGGTGACCAGCATCCAGGGGCGCTGCCTGGCCAGACACCGCAGCATATCCAGGCGTTGGTCATCACTGTACGCCATTTCTTTTTGCTGCGCATTTCTTATATAATCCGTCTGCGAGGGCACGAAGATCACAGATTCGCTGCCGGTTTTTTTCCGGGCGAAATCCGCCAGCCCCAGGTGCGCGGCCGTGGGCGGATTGAAAGCGCCGAAAAACGCAAGCGCCTTTTTCATGCGTCCCCTCCATCCCCAAAGGGGTCCAGGATCAGCGGCATCCTCCGCTTGTGCAGGTTTGCCTGTTCTTTTCTCCGGATGCGCCCGTCCGTTTCCGGGTTTCCGCAGGTGCCTTCCCGGATATACCGGTGGATATCCGCATAGCGGATGCCCAGCCTTTCTTCATCACTGCGGCCGGAAAGGCCGTCTGTGGGCGTTTTTTCCACCAGATCCCGGGGCAACTCCGGCATGGTCAGCCCCACTTCCACCACCTCCACGCTGGTCAGCGCCCCCAGCATGGAAAAATCGCAGGAGGTATCCCCGTCTTTGGTGCAGTAGCCCACGGTGGCCTCGCTGAGATTGCCGGTGCCGGCCAGCCGGGCCCCCAGGGCCTGGGCCATGTAGCGGAGCACCGTCATCCTCAGCCGCGGGCCCACGTTGATATCGCTTTCTTTGTGAAAGGCAACCGGGAATTCCCCTTCCGCGGGGGAGGGGGCTGTTTGATCCGTGGCCTCCCGCAGGGCCGCGTGGATTTTTCCGATGTTCACGGTTTTCCGGCGGATGCCCAGCGCTTCGCAGACCCGGCGGCTGTCCGCGATATCCTTTTGTTCCCCGTCCGGCATCATGACGCCGTACACATGATCCGCCCCCAGGGCCCGGGCGCAGAGAGCGGCGGTGACGGAGGAATCCTTGCCCCCGGAAATGCCGACGATCACGCTGCTGAATCCTTGCTTTTCCGCCAGCTTCCGCAGTTCTTCCACCAGGCGGTCCCGGGCTTTTTCCGGCTGAAAAGAGCTTTTCATTTTTTGGCTCCTTCTGTTTATATCACGTCGATCTGGCAGCTTTTCATGGTTTCAAGGGCGGCCCGGTGCTTTTCCGGGGTTACGCCGGCGCAGCAGTCAGCGCGCACGGAAATGGGGGCTTCCGGGAAGTGCGCTTTCAGCAGCAGCGCGTTGGATACCACGCAGATATCCGTGCAAAGGCCCATCAATTCTAGGGAGAATTCTTCGCCGTCTGCCAGCTGTTCCCGGATCGTCTGAGGCAGGCGGATGCTGCCGAAGGTGGGCTTTTCCAGGAGCATGCAGCCTTCCAGCGCTTCAGCGACAGCCGGGTGAAGCTGCCAGCCTTCCGTACCCCGGATGCAGTGGGGCACCGGCAGCTTTTTCCCCTCGGCGGAATCGAGATAGTTTTTTTCATGGGTGTCCAGGGTGGCGATGACGGTGTATCCGGCCTTCCGGCATTCCCGGATCCGCGCGGCGGCGGCGGGCAGGATGGCGGCGGCTTCTTGGGTCCCCAGCGCGCCATCCACAAAATCCTTCTGGATGTCCACCACGATCAGGAAACGTTTCATTGGCTTTCCCCCTCCTTTGCCAGTTTGAACAATGCGGCAGGCCGTCCCTGCCCGCGCCTGAATGGCAGGCCGGTCTGCTTTAGCTGCCCTGTTTTTTCATACCGGTTGATGATGGTCCTGCGGAAATAGCTTTTACCGGTTTTGTTTTTTAATCCGGCTATTGGGGCCAGGCGCCGGGCTTTTCAGGGGCCGGCGCATACGGGCAGCCCGACCAGAGCGCTCCCTCCCGTTGGACAGAAAGGCTTTCTCCGTGCTCACGCTCAGGCTTCAACGCCCGTTGTTTTGATGCCTTCATTTGTGGTTCGCTTTTTCAGCGGCCTCCGCGCCGCCGGCGGCACGTCAGTCCAGATAACCTTCCCGGGCTTTGAGGCCAAAGCGCTTTTCCAGCTGGTGCATCTGCTCGTCGGTGATGGTGTTGATCAGCGGCAGGTGGGCAATCTTCATATAGATTTCCGCGGCCTTTTCTGCAGTCTCGATGAGGCCGAAGGTCTCGTCCAGATCCTTGCCCGCGCCGTAAATGCCGTGCTGGGCCCACACCACCAGGCGGGCAGAAAGCATCTTCTCCGCCGTAGCCTCGCCGATTTCGTTGGTGCCGCAGAGCATCCAGGGCAGCACGTTCACGCCTTCAGGGAACACTACGATGCATTCCGTGCACATTTGCCACAGGGTGCGGGTGAATTTTTTCTCGTCCAGGTCGTGCACATAGGTCATGGCCAGGAGGTTGGCCGGATGGCAGTGCATGATCACGCGGTTTTTCGGATCGATCTTGAGCCGCGCAGCGTGGCTCATCATATGAGCCGGGAATTCGCTGGTAAAAAGGCCGCCGTCCGTGAAGCCCCACAAAAGATCGGCCTGCCGCCCCTGCTCCTTCAGGCGCACGATGCCCAGGTTCACATCCGGGGCGTACTGCACGTTCTTGAAATATTTGCCTGTGCCGGTGACCAGGAAATACCGCCCCTCCAGCTCCGGGGCGGTAAAGCCGGTGGAGAGGGTGCGCAGCACGCCGTTTTCCGTATCCAGGTATTCCTTCACTTCATTTTCGTCCAGCATCAAGGAAATGTTGCCGCCGTTGCGCTCGTCCCAGCCATGGTCATACATGTTGGTGGCGGTGCGGATCATTTCGATCATAAACGGCGCGGTCAGAATATCTTTCATATGCCTGCTTCCTCCGAATTGTTATTCTGTCTGCTTTTCCCGGGCGGCTTTCTTGGATGGGGGTCGGGGGGAAACCGTGCTTTGGCCTCCAAAGAAAGGTTTCCCCCAGACTCGTTTTACCTCGTGATCACATCCACCGGCACGTTGAAGATCTTGGCGACCTTCAAAATGGTGTCGATGTGACGCCCCACGGCAGCGGCCATGTGGTGGGTGGGGCCGGCCTCGCTCCAGCGGTTGCAGAAGTCCCGGGCCCCGCAGGAGAAGCGCATGCGCATGTTGGTGTCGCCGAAGGTGAAGATGGGGCCTTCCTCGTTGACGCCCTCGGCCACGACGAATTTGAAATGCCCGTCCTTATCCTGGGTGATGCCAAGGAACGTGATGGGGGAATTGGTGGGGGGATAGAACTGGGTCAGATACCCGCCGCCGGTCTTGCCGTGGAATACGGGCACGATCTTCATGGTAGGCTTCTTCGCCTGGGAAATATCCGCGTCGCCGCTGCCGGAGTGGCCGATGATGCAGATATCCTCGTTGAAGTCGATGGAATACATTTCGGAAAGCTGGCCGGTGCCGGCGATGACCTTCAAAATGCCCATGGCCATGGCCACCTTGATGTCGCCCTCCACGGCGCAGGCGGTGCCCTGTTTGATCAGCATCGAAAACGCCGGGATCAGCATGGAATCCAGTTTGCCGGCCACGCCCTGGGCGAAGCCGTCGTAGTGGGAGGCTACGAAGCCCAGCTGCTCATCTTTGCACAGATCGGAAGAGCACACGTCTGAACTCCAGTCACGAGA
>CAZQAM010000072.1:0-639 GCA_964591355.1 uncultured Oscillospiraceae bacterium | reverse complement strand
ATCATACGCCGACCACCGACATCTCCCCCCTCTCCTACACTCTTTCCCTACACGACGCTCTTCCGATCTCATCTTTGCACCACTGCTCGAAGGCCACGACGTATTTCGCCATGTCCCAGACCTTTTCGATGGTGCCGCCGCCTTCGATGTCGAAGGTGTCCAGGATATCCTGGGCCTTGGCTCGGATGGCGGCTTCGTCGGTGATGTTGTCAGCGATGGCCCACATTTTTTCCCAGTCGAACTGCTTGGTGTACAGCCACATCCGGTGATAGAGGTTGGTTTCGTCGATGTATAGATCCATCATGCCGGGATAGGGCCGGCCAATTTGAGCGATGTTGGTGTTGCGGAAGCGGCGGCGGACCTGCGCTGCTTTGCACCAGTCAAGGATTTCCCGTTCCACCTCGGGGTCGCCGCCCTCCACCACGCCGGTGATGACGGCATGGCGTTTGCCGGCTCTTTCGAGGTCGGCCACCATCTCGCCCACGGCTCCGCAGGCGTACAATTCGCCCAGCCACGTGGGAGTGTCGGTTGCAGCGTAATCGGGTGCCTTTTTCTTTTGCACGTTTACCAGCACCACCGGCACGTCCAGGTCGCGGACGGCGGGAAGCATGTTGTAGGAGGTGGCGTAAGTGAGCAATT
>CAZQAM010000071.1:0-7101 GCA_964591355.1 uncultured Oscillospiraceae bacterium | reverse complement strand
TGTGCTCTTCCGATCTCCAGGGCGCACTGCCGGATGGGGCAGAGCGATTCACAGTAGGGCGTTTTTGCGCCGGGCGCCCTGCAGCCGGTGCAGTGGATCATATCGGGCGTGATGGCCGCATGGTTCAGCTCGGACCATTCCTTTGCCACCTTTTCCCGCAGTGCTTCATCCTTCTGAAGGGTCGCTGTCCGGGCTTCGCAGTTTTCGCAGTCCAGCCCGCAATAGGCGATCAGTTTTTTCATGGGTGCTCCTTTCTCCTTTGCCGGACGGTGAAGCCCGTCCGCCTGATGGGATGGGGCGGCGTCACATCCTCCGCCGTCAGCCGTTCCCGGCGGGTGGCGTGCATACGGAGGGCGTCAGCTCCATTTCGATGCGTTTCCAGTCCTCCCCCAGGGCGTGAAACGTCGTTTCCTTCTGCGCCGGCGCGTCGCGGAAACCGGCCGCCCGGTAGCACCGGTACGCCTGCGGGTTGCAGTCAAAAACCCCGAGGGTGATCTTTTCCGCTTTCAGGATATCAAAGGCGTACTGAATGGAAAGCTTCAGCATCTCCCGGCCGTAACCCATCCCGCGCCGGTTTTTGTCCACAATCACGAAGCCGAAACGCAGCACGGCTTTCTCTTTATCGGTGAACCGCATGATCAGATGGCCCGCCGGGCCCTCTTCGTCAATAGCCGTCATTTCGTAAAAGCTGTCCGATTGGGCCATGGCGTCATAATGCCGGTTCAGGTCCTCTGCCGTGATGGGGTAAGCGTCGAACCGGTCCGCGCTCCATTTGCGGAAGGACCGTTCGTCCCCGATCCAGGAAACCACGGCGGCGGCGTCGCAGGCCTTGTAAGGTCTCAGTCGCAGCATGTTTTTCTCCCTCTCCCGGCGCTCAGCCGGCGTCATTTTCACGCTTCCCGGTTTGGATAAACCGGATCAGCGCTTCGATATCGTCAAAGTCGTCGTAATCCCCCATGATCCCTTCCCGGTGATAGACGACGCCCTTCTTTTCGTTGGCTTCCAGGCAGTCCAGCAGCGCTTCCGTCCCGTACCGGCGGGCAAACTCCGTAAAGGCCAGGGCTTTGATTTTTTCGGCAAAGAGGCCCTTCCTGCAGGATGTTTCCCCGCAATTCCAGCAGCCCGCCACGCCGCGGGCGATGCAGCATTTCCTGTTTTCGCACCATTCGGCGTCCCTGCACCAGCTCAGATCCAGAAAGCCATCCAGCCTGCAGCCCTTGCACTGCACGTTTTCGGAGCAAAGGCAGCAGGCCAGGCCGCACCGGGCGATCCCCAATTCCCGTTTCATGCGTTCCTCCTTCACCATCGTTCTGTTTTCAAAACCTGCCGCGAGGGCTTTATCGGCCGGGATCACGTCAATTCTGTCCGGATCCCCAGCCCGTTCAGCCGCTGCCAGTAATCCGGCAGGCTCTTGTTCACACTTTCCGCGCCGTCGATGATGCCGCCCATGGAAGCGCACAGCACGCTCAGCGCCATGGCGATCCGGTGATCGCCGTGACTGGAGAGGATCTCCTTGGGCGCGTGCAGACAGAGGGGCGTGACGGTGATCTCATTCTCCCGGATCTCCGTCCGCACGCCGAATTTGGCCAGCTCTTCCGCCATGACAGCGCCCCGGCTGCTTTCCTTGAAGGACAGGCGGTGGGTGCCGGTAAAGACGGCGCCGTGGTGCAATGCAGCCACGGAAAACAATACCGGCGCCAGGTCCGGGCAGTCCGATACGTCCAGACGGGCGCGCTGCCGCGTCAGCAGGGGAAACCAGGCTTGATAGATCCTGTCGCCCTGCAGGCTGTCCTCCTTCAGCCCCGTTACCCGCACCGATCCCCCGGCGCAGTTCAGCGCCTCAAAGCAGGCGGCGGCGGAATAATCGCCTTCGACTGTCACATCCCGGGGCGTACAGACACAAGAGCCGGGGATTGCCAGCGTGTTTTCGTCTGCCCACCGGACCTGTATCCCGAACAGCGAAAGGGCCTGCAGGGTCAAAGCCAGATACGGGCGGCTTTCCACCGGCGGGAGGATATGCAGGGCGCTGCCGCCCGCCAAATGCGGCAAGGCCAGGAGCAGGCCCGTAATAAACTGGCTGCTGACCCAGCCCGGCACGGCGTACCGGCCAGGCTGCAGGGGGCCCTGGACCCTCACGCTTTCCGGCTGCCGGAGGAAAGAAAGCCCCTTTTCCCGGCAGAGGTCCTCATAGACGGAAAGGGGCCTGCGCATCAGCCGGCCGCTGCCGGTGAGAAGCATGGAGCGTCCGGACAGAAGGCACAGCGGGAGGAGGAAGCGCAGGGTGCTGCCGCTTTCCCGGCAGGGAAGCACCGCCTGCGGCGCCGCCTTGGGATCGCAGCCCGTGATGCGGACGGCGTCACCTTCCCGGGAAATCCCGGCCCCCAGGGCCTGCAGGCAGTTCAGGGTCGCCAGGATGTCTTCTGAGGGATCGACGGGACGCACCGTGCTTTCCCCCGCCGCCAGCGCTGCAAGGATCAGCAGGCGGTGGGCCATGGATTTGGAGGGCGGGGCGGCGACAGCGCCGCATGCCCTGCCGGGATGGATCACTGCCCGCATGCGCCGCCTCCCGTCAAATGGTCCATGGCCTCCAGGTATCCTTCGATGCCGTGCCCCATGATGGTCTTTTCACAGGCCAGGCGCACATAGCTGATTTTCCGGAATTCCTCCCGGGCGTCCACGTCCGTCAGGTGCACCTCCACCGCCCGGATGCCCACTGCCTTCAGGGCGTCCAGGATGGCGACGCTGGTATGGGTGTACGCGCCGGGATTGATGATGATGCCGTCCGCATGCCCCCAGGCCTGCTGGATGGCGTCCACCAGGTCCCCTTCGTGGTTGGACTGGAAAAAGGCCACCTCCACGCCGGTTTCCCGGGCGTGGTCTTCGATCCTGCGGCACAGGTCCGCGTAGGTGCCGCGGCCGTACAGCCGGGGCTCCCGGATGCCCAAAAGATTCATGTTCGGCCCGTTGATCACCAGGATATGCACTCCGTCACCTGCTTTCGATTTCCCTGGCGGCGTCTTCCGCCGGGCCGTGGGCGGGGATGCTTTCGTCCGCCGCCTGCCGGTAGATGGGCAGGCGCTCCCGGTACAGCCGCTCCAGTTTTTCCTGCGTATCCGAAAGGGGCCTGTCCTCCATGGGCTGCAGCATTTCCAGGGGACGGTCCAGAAAGAAGAGCTTTCCATTTTGCCGGAAAAGATCCACATTGCCCTGCCGGAGCACGGCGCCGCCGCCGGCAGCGATTACCAGGCCGCTGCGGGGAGCGATCTCCGTCACCGCCCGGGTTTCCAGATCGCGGAAATGCGCTTCCCCGAACGAACGGATGATGTGGGGCACAGGCATGCCGGCCCTTTGGGCGATCCATTGGTCGGTATCGACCACCGGGCGGGCAAGGCGCTTTCCCAGGATCCCGGCCACGGCGGATTTTCCGCTGCCAGGCATGCCGATGAGCACGATGTTTTCTTTCTGCCCAAGGACGCGGCGGTAAACCTCCTCGGTCAGGGATTCCGGGTACCGGGTGTCCCCAAAGAGCTCCGCCGCCCGCACCGCCTGGGCCGCCAGCATGTACAGCCCGCCTTCCGCGGGGATCCCCCGGGCCCGGGCCGCCAAAACCAGGCGGCTGCGCAGGGGATTGTAGATAACGTCCACTACGCCGGAAAGATGGGGAAAAGCGTCCAGGGCAAGAGGCGGCGAATCCTGGATCGCGGGATACATGCCGCAGGGGGTGGCGTTGATGATCGCATGGGCGTCAAAATGCTTTTCCATGGCTTCCCGATAGGTCAGGGCGCCGGATCGGCCCGTGCGGCTCACCATCAGCGCCTGATCCGCGCCCAGGGCCTTCGCCGCGTGATACGCCGTTTTGCCGGTGCCCCCCGTGCCCAGGATCAGCACCTTTTTCCCCTTCAGCGTCAGCTTCATGCGGCGGATCAGATGGGTGAGCCCGTCAAAATCGGTGTTATCGCCGTACAGCCCATCCTTCCGGTTCACCACGGTATTGACCGCCCCGATGGCCCGGGCGTTTTCGCTGATTTCCTTCAGGAAAGGGATCACGGCCTGCTTGTAGGGGATGGTGACGTTGATGGCCCGGAAGGCGCGTTTCTCCATAAACGCCGCCAGATCTTCCGGGGCGACTTCCTCCAGCGTATAGGGATAATCCCCGATCATGGCGTGGATCTCCCGGGAAAAGCTGTGGGACAGGTTTTCCCCGATGCAGCCGAAAATCATGGGTTTTCCCCCCGCAGCCAATCCGTCCCGTACCGCTGGGCCATCAAATCGCACAGCGTCAGGGCGGTCACGCTGTCCACCACTGCCCGGGCCCGGTGCACGATGGCCGGGTCGTGGCGGCCCGAAATACGCAGGGTTTCCTCCCGGCCGCTTTCCAGGTTCACCGTCTGCTGCGGCTTCGAAACGGAGGGCGTGGGCTTCACCGCGCAGCGGAAAAGGAGGGGCATGCCGTTGGTGATGCCGCCGTTGACGCCCCCGTTATGATTGCTCTTTGTGCGGACGACGCCCTCATCCAGGCAGAAGGCGTCGTTGGCCCGGCTGCCCGGCATGTCCGCCAAAGCGAAGCCGTCGCCGAATTCAACGCCCTTGACGGCGGGAATGGAAAACAGGGCGTGGGAAAGCACCCCCTCCACCGTGTCGAACCAGGGCTCTCCGATTCCCGCCGGCAGCCCCAGCACCATGGTTTCCATTACGCCGCCCACGCTGTCGCCCTGACGGGCGGCTTCCAGGATGGCCGCGCGCATTTTTTCTCCCTGCGCTTCGTCCAGTACGGCGAAGGCCAGCCCGTTCAGGCGCTCCAAATCCCGGACAGGATCGGAAAACGACGTGTCATCAATGCCGGCGCACCGGGCGATATGGGTGCCGATGAGGATACCGCGCCGGGCCAGCGCCGGGCGCACCACCGCTCCCGCCGCCACCAGCGCCGCCGTGACGCGGCCGCTGAAATGCCCGCCGCCCCGGCTGTCCTCCCAGCCGTGGTATTTCGCGTGGGCAGTATAATCGGCGTGGCCGGGCCGCAGGGGGCCCCGGGCGTCCTCACAGCTGCCGGTATCGGCGTTGGGGATCCGGATGCACAGGGGCGCGCCGGTGGTATGCCCGGCAAAAACGCCGCTGACGATGCGGAAATCATCCTTTTCCCGCCGGGGGGTGGAGATGCCGCCGGAGGGCCTGCGCAGGGTCAATTGCGAGGCGATATAAGCTTCGTCCACCGGGATCCCCGGCGCCAGCCCGTCGAGGACCGCGCCGATTTCCGTCCCGCGGCTTTCCCCGTACAGCGTGACGGAGACGCTGCTGCCCCAGGTGTTTTTCATGCTTTTTCCTCCCCGAACCAGGCAAGATACCTGTCTTTCAGCGCGCCGAAGGTCATCATCCGGAATTCATACCGCCCGATTTCTTCCACCAGCACCGCGTTCACCTGGCCGCCGGTCCGTTTTTTGTCGTGGAACACCGCCTGCAGCACCTGCTCGGCGTCCAGGGCGCACCAGGTGGGCAAACCCAGCTTTTTCAGCACCGGCAGCAGCCGCTCCCGCACCGGAGGGGAGCACATGGGCAGCATCCCCAGCGCCACGCATTCCCCGTGCTGCAATCCCTCTTTTCCCTGCAGGCTTTCGATGGCGTGGCCCAGGGTGTGGCCGAAATTCAGCACCCGGCGCAGGCCTTGCTCCCTTTCATCCTTCTCCACGATGCTTTTTTTGAGGCGCAGGGCCCTTTCGATGATCTCGTTCAGATGCTTTTCCGGCTGTTCCTTATCCAGCAGGGCAAACCCTTCTTCGTCCAGGCACAGCGCCATTTTTACCGCCTCCGCCAGGCCGCTGGCGATCTGCCGGGGCGGCAGAGTGGACAGGGTATCGGGGTCGATCAGCACGCGGCGGGGCTGGTAAAAGGCGCCGACGGCATTCTTGACCCCGTCCAGGTCAATGGCCGTTTTGCCGCCCACGGAGGCGTCCATCTGGGATAAAAGAGTAGTGGGGATATTGTAAAAATCGATGCCCCGCATGTAGCAGGCCGCCGCGAACCCGGCCAGATCGCCCGCCGCGCCGCCGCCCACGGCCGCCACGCAGTCGCCGCGGGAAAGGCCGAAGGAAAGCATGCGGGAGAGGAGCAGACGGAAATTTTCAAAGCTTTTGCTGCTCTCTCCCCGGGGAAGGCGGAGGATTTCGCATTCCGCGCACTGGGCGGCCACCGTCTGCGCGTAGCTTTCCGGCACGCCGTCATCCGTCACCAGGAAGACCTTGCGCTGAAGGGGCAGGTATTCCCCGGCGCGGCGGAGGCAGCCGTTTTCCAGCACGATATCATAGCTGTTCTTGCCTAAATTCACAGGGATGATGACGCCTCCGGCAGCGCGGTCCGGCAGCGTCCGGGCTTTTATCAGCCTTTCCTGAAAGGATTTTGAAACGGACATCACGCTTTCAAGGAACGAGGCATAATCCCCCCGGAGCGACTCATCCCCGATGCGGGCCAGATTCCTTTCGATGACTTCCCTTTCCCTGCCGGGATCCAGGATGGGCAGGCCGCGCTCCTGCTTGTACAGCGCGATCTGCCGCACGGCGGCCATCCGCTTTTCAAAAAGGCGGGCCATTTCCCTGTCCGCCTCATCGATGACTGCCCGGCTCTCCCGCAGGGGATCCTTTTCCCTGCCCGCGTCGATGCTTCGCATAAATACCTTCTGTCCTTCCTGTGAAAAGAAGCGGCGGACACGCTGTCTGCCGCATCGGGCGTGTCCGGACTTGCCGCCGGCTCACTGCCCGTTGGCCGCGCGCACATACGCCCGGGCCAGGTCCGTGATCCTGTCCCATTCGCCGTTTTCGATCCATTCTGAATTGACCAGGCCGCCGCCCACGCCTGCGCCCACGCATCCGGCCTTCATGAAATCCGCGATGTTTTTTTCATTCACGCCGCCCACAGCCATCAGCGGCACGTGGGCCAGGGGCGCTTTCAGCGCTTTGATATAGCCGGGCCCCATATTGCCCGCGGGGAAAACCTTCACCGCGTCCGCGCCTTCTTCATAGGCGGTCAGGATCTCGGTGGCGGTGAAGGCGCCGGGGAACAGGCCCAAGATCGGAAGAGCGTCGTGTAGGGAAAGAGTGTAGGATAGGGTGT
>CAZQAM010000070.1:4117-7131 GCA_964591355.1 uncultured Oscillospiraceae bacterium | reverse complement strand
CCCGCCGGGCTTCTGAGATCGCTTCCTCCATCAGGGAAACGGCTTCCTCCAGCTTTTCCCTTTCCGCGGCGTTTTCGCTGAGCCGTGCCTCGTGCTGAAGCAGGATGTCCCGGAGGCCCTCCAGCACCTGGTCCAGCCCGGAAATGCGCTCCTTCGCCTTGTCGTGGCGGATCAGGAAAATATTGATTTCCAGGGTGCGCAGCCTGTCAGCCAGCGCCAGATACTCGCGGGCCACGGCGGCCTGCTGTTCCAATGGCTCCACCCGGGAGGCCAATTCCTCCAGGATATCATTGACCCGGTTCAGGTTCTCCCGGGTCCGGGCCAGCTTGCGCTCCGCCTCTTCCTTGCGCACCCGGAAGGTCATCACGCCGGCAGCCTCTTCGAACACCTGCCGCCGGTCCTCGCTTTTGGCGGAGAGGATCTCGTCGATGCGCCCCTGGCCGATGAGGGAATAGCCCTCCCTGCCGATGCCGGTGTCCCGGAACAATTCCAGGATATCCTTCAGGCGGCAGGCGGTTTTGTTGAGATAGTATTCGCTGTCGCCGCTGCGGTATACCCGCCGGGTGACCTGCACTTCGGAAAAGCCGGATTTCAGGGCGCCGTCCTCATTGTCGAACACCAATGAGACCTCGCAGTACGAGGCCTGTTTGCGCTTGGCGGTGCCGTTGAAAATGACGTCCTCCATTTTCGCGCCCCGCAGCGCCCTGGCGCTCTGCTCGCCCAGCACCCAGCGGACGGCGTCGCCGATGTTGCTCTTTCCCGAGCCGTTGGGCCCCACGATGCCCGTGATGCCCTGGTTGAAGACGATCTCCGTCCGGTCGGGAAAGGACTTGAACCCGTGTATCTCCAGCTTCCTGAGCCGCATGCTCTACAATTCCCCTGAACCTTTGATGATTTCCAGCGCCTGCCGGGCAGCTTCCTGCTCGGCCCGCTTTTTGCTTTTTCCCACGCCCCGGGCAGTCTCCGCGCCGCCGATGAACACAGCGCAGGTGAACACCCGGTCGTGAGGCGGGCCTTCCTCGCCCACCGTTTCATAAACGGGCGCGGGGATGCCCCGGGCCTGCAGATATTCCTGCAGGGCGCTCTTGGCGTCGTTCTCCCCGCTCTCGGAGCAGTCTCCGATGAGGCGGGCCACCATTTCCCGGGCGGCATCGAAGCCGCCGTCCAGGTATACCGCGGCCAGCACCGCCTCAAACGCGTCGCACAGGACGCTGGGGCTCTGCCGCCCGCCGGAAAGGGCGAAGCTCCTGTCCATCAGCAGGGCGTCTCCCAGATGGATGCCGCGCCCCACCTCGGCCAGCCTTTCCTCCCGCACCAGTTTCTGCCGCAGCTGGGTCATGGCCCCTTCCTGCATTTCCGGGTGCATGGCGTAGATCTTTTCGCTGACGCACATTTCCAGCACCGCGTCTCCCAGAAACTCCAGCCGCTGATTGTGATGCGCATTCAGGGACGGATGGGTCAAAGCCTGCCGGAGCAGCGCCTTTTGCCGGAAGCGGTAGCCGATGGCTTCCTCCAGCTCCGAGTAATCCCCCATGGCCATTTCCTTCCTTGAAAACTGCCAAAACGCACTCCCTGTCCGGCGAGTGCGCTCATTGGCTTTCCGGTTTTCAGCCCTGCTTGGATTCGATGTACCTGGCCACGTCGCCCACCGTTTTGAGGGTGGTGATGGCGCTGTCGTCCACGGTCAGATCAAACTGGTCTTCCAGATCCATAATCAGCACCATCACATTGGCGCTGTCGGCCTTCAAATCTTCCACCAGGCGCTTGTCGGGCGTGATGTCCTTCACATCCATTTTCAGCTGCTTGGCGATCATCTGCGCTACGGTTTCAAATACCATGACTGCTGCCTCCTTTTATGATTGCTTTAATTGCTTTGAGATTTCCTTTTCTATTTCTCCCACCAGGCCCCTGCGCTGCATCAGCACGGCCTGGCGCACGGCGCAGGCGATGGCGTGGGCATTGCTGGCGCCGTGGGCTTTCACCACCACGCCCCGCACCCCCAGCAGCGGCGCACCGCCGACCTCTGTGTAATCCATGGTTTTTTTGACGCGTCTGAAAGCGGGCCTGGCGATAACGCCGCCGATCTTGCCCCGGAGATCGGCCATCATTTCCTGCTTGATGATATCCATCAGCGTGCCGGCCACGCCTTCCATGAATTTCAGGATCAGATTGCCGGAAAAGCCGTCGCACACCACCACATCGGCCACATCGCCGGTGATGTCCCGGCCTTCCACATTGCCGATGAACCGGAAGGGCGCCGCCTCCATCAAAGGATACGCCGCCTTGGCCAGGGCGTTTCCCTTTTCTTCCTCCGCCCCGATGTTGACCAGCCCCACCCGGGGATCCGCGATCCCGCGCACGGCCTTCATATACGCCGCGCCCATGATCCCGAACTGGGGCAGATACTGGGGCAGGCAATCCACATTGGCCCCGCAGTCCACAAGGCAGAAAAAATCTTTCCCGTTGGGCAGCAGCGGCGCCAGGGCGGGCCGCTCCACGCCGTCGATCCGGCCCAGGCGGAACATGCCGCCGGCCAGCGTCGCCCCGGTGGACCCGGCGGAGATGAAGCCGTCGGCTTCCCCGGAGCGCACCATGAGCATGCCCTTTACCTGGGCGCTGTCCTTTTTCTGGCGGATGGCCATCACCGGCGCGTCGTGATTGGTAATGATTTCCGTGCATTCGTCCACTTCGATGCGTCCGCGCACGTCGTCAGCGCCTGTCAGCAGCGGCTCGATTTCCTTTTTCGCGCCGCCCAGAATGATATGCAGTTCCTCTTCGGCGCGCAGGATCTCCACAGCGCCCGCCACGGTGCACTGAGGCGCGTTGTCGCCGCCCATGGCGTCCAGATACATACGGATCATCATGCTCACTCCTTGGCTGCGGCTTACCAAAAGCCAAGTTATTTTACCACATCAAGGTCAAATTGACAAGTATCGCGGGAGAACAGGTTGATATTTCGCCGAATTTGTTGTATAATTTAATTGGAAGTTTGTATTTCTGCGTTATGGCTTCTG
>CAZQAM010000070.1:0-4107 GCA_964591355.1 uncultured Oscillospiraceae bacterium | reverse complement strand
GATTGTGCAGGATGAGGATTCCTCCCGCCTGATCGGAAGCCTGATGGACGAAGGCTTCGGCGTCACGAAGCTGGCTACGACCGGCGGTTTCCTCAAATCGGGCAATACCACCCTGCTGGTCGGCGTGGAAGACAACCGGTTTGAAAGCTGCATGGCCATCATCGAAAAGGTATGCAAGAGCCGCAAGCAGATTGCCACGTCGCCCGTCACCATGGGCGGCAGCGCCGGCATTTACGCCTCTTACCCCATCGAAGTGACGGTGGGCGGCGCCACGGTTTTCGTATTGACGGTGGATCAGTTTGTCAAGTATTGAAGAAGCGCCCCGCCTGACGGTGCGCACCTGCGCTTCGGGAAACAGCGCGCTGCTTTCCCTGTGCCGGGATTATGAGCAGGGCCGCATGGCGCCGGCCACCTTGCTGTGCGGCGAAAGCGGCATAGGGAAAAAAACGCTGGCGCACCTGATGGCCCAGGGCCTTTTGTGCACGGAGGAAGGCGACAGGCCCTGCGGCCGGTGCCGGGAATGCCGGCGCTACGCTGCCCGCACCCACCCCAACGCACTGTTTCCTTCCCCGGGGCCCCGGGAAAAAACCATCAAAGTGGATGCGCTGCGCGCCGCCATCGACGCGCTGTCCCGGCATGCGCTGGAGGCGGGCCGACGGGTGATCGTGATCGAGAACGCGGAGCGCATGACGCCCCAGGCCCAGAACTGCCTGCTCAAAACCCTGGAGGAAACCGACCCGGACACGTATTTCTTTCTGACCGCGGACAACGAAACCGCCGTGCTCCCCACCATCCGCTCCCGCTGCCGGGTCATCCGCATGCAGCCCTGGACGCAGGAAAGGATCGAGCGGATGCTGCTTCGTCGGGGCATTGCGCCGCTCCGGGCCCGGACCCTGGCCCGCTACTGTGAGGGCAGCCCCGGCCGGGCTCTGGCCATGCAGGAGGATGAAAGCTACTGGAACGCCCGGGAACTGGTATACAAAACCTTTTTATCCGTCCGCAGAACCAGCGATATTCCCCGGGCCGCCGCCCTGCTTCGGGATCAGAAGGACAATGGGGATCGGCTGATGGATATCCTGGAGCAGGAGATCCGCCTGCTTCTTAGCGGCAAAGCCACCGGGCGGGAAAGCGAAAAAGACGTTCCGCCCATTTTTCAGGCCGCGGAGGAAAAAGGCCTGCGCGTGATCCTGGAATCCATTCTTTCCGTCCGCCGTCAAAAGGCAGCCAACGTCGGCTGGGCCGCCCTGGCGGAGCGGCTGATGCAAACCATAACGGAGGAAGCAAGCACATGGCAACCGTAATCGGCGTTCGTTTCAGGAACGCGGGCAAACTGTATTATTTCGACCCGGGCCAGTGGTGGCCCACCGCCGGAGACGCCGTGATCGTGGAAACGGTGCGGGGCATGGAATACGGCGAAGTCGTGACCGGGGTCAAGGAAGTCAGCGACGACGCCATCACCCCGCCTTTGAAAAAGGTGATCCGCATCGCCACGGCGGAGGACGCCCAGCATCAGGCGGACAACCGCGCCCGGGAAAAGGACGCCATGGCCCAGTGCCAGAAAAGGATCGACGAGCATAAGCTGCCGATGAAGCTGGTGGGCTGTGAATATACCTTTGACAATTCCAAGATCCTGTTTTATTTCACCTCGGACAAGCGGGTGGATTTCCGCGCGCTGGTGAAGGATCTGGCCTCCCACTTCCACACCCGCATCGAGCTGCGGCAGATCGGGGTCCGGGACGAAGCCAAGATGATGGGCGGCCTGGGCCTGTGCGGCCGGCCCGTCTGCTGCGGCGCGTTTCTGGGGGATTTCCAGCCTGTGTCCATCAAAATGGCCAAGGAGCAGAACCTGTCCCTGAACCCCACGAAGATTTCCGGCGTCTGCGGCCGGCTCATGTGCTGCCTGAAATATGAAGAGGACCACTATGAAGCCACCCGCAAACGCATGCCCAAGGTGGGCCGGGAAGTGATCACCCCGGATGGAACGGGCACCGTGGTGGAATTGAATATCCTCAAGGAAACCGTGCGGGTGCGCATTCCCAAGGGCGACGGCACCGAGCAGAAGGATTATCCCATGGACGCCGTGCAGCGCACCCCGGGCAACGGCCGCCCCGCGGCGGAAAAGAAGGCCGACGCGCCTGCGCCGGAAGCGGAGGATGAACCTTTGATCGCCCAGGCGGATGAGGAAGTGCTCAAGGAATTTGCCCTGGACGAGGGCATCACCGAAGATGAAGCCCTGGCCGAAATGGAAGAAATCGCCGCGGACGAAGGCGATGACCTGATCGACGTGGAGGACGGCGGCGCGGAGGAATGACCGTCGCTGTATCGGGCGGCCTTTCGGGGCCGCTTTTCTGTTAACGAAATGTAAATTTCCTTTGAATTGGTTTCAGGCCCCCGATCCTGTGCTATACTGAAGCCAGGAGGGACTTAGAGGTGAAAGTATTGACGAGAATTCTGGCGTTTTTCCTGCTGCTGGCCGGGATCGTTTCCTGGTCGCTGCCCGGGGTTCCCCAAGCAGATTTGCAGGAGGACGCGGGCACGCTTCGGCTCATTGCCCTGAATATCGGCAAGGCGGACTGCCTGCTGCTTATGTGGGAGGATCAGGCGTATCTCATCGACGCGGGCTATGAACAGAATTATCCCGCCGTGGAAACCCTGCTGAACCAATACGGCGTAACGCATCTGAACGGCGTCTTCCTTACCCATTGCCACAAGGATCATTTCGGCGGCCTTATGGCCCTGGCCCAAAGCAAAATCGCCGTCGACTTTTGGTACGCGCCGGAAATCTATTATGACGTGAAGCCCGGCCAGCATCCCGCCGCCCTGGCCGCCGCCTCACGGGGGATGCCGGTGACGTATCTGAAAGCCGGCGATGAGATTGCAGCGGGGGATGCCGGTTCCTTCCGGGTGCTGGGCCCCGTCACGGTCAATGAGGAAAACGAAAACAACAATTCCCTGGTGCTGCGCTTTTCCTGCCCGGCGGGCAGTATTTTGCTGGCCGGGGATATGAAGGACGACGAGGAATACGATCTGCTCCGGGCCGGCGCCTTTGAAAAAACCGACGTGCTGAAAGTGGGCCATCACGGGGACAGCAAGGCCACCACCCTGAATATGCTCCGGGCGGTGCAGCCCAAAGTGTCCCTGATCCTCACCAGCACCCAGGAAGAAATCGATACCCCCGCCCGGGGCGTTCTGAGCCGGCTTGCCGCCGCAGGCAGCCAGGTCTACGTGTCCCAGGACGCCCACGACGCCTGGCAGGTAACGCTGCGGGACGGCAAAATCACTGTGGATGACGTGATCTGGCAAAACGTGCCCGCCCGGGCGGAAGGGGTATCCCTCCGCATGGATGTGAACAATGACCTGCTGACCATCTTAAACAGCAGCAGCGTCCCCCTGTCTTTGGAGGGCTGCGTGCTGTATTCCTCCCGGGGGGATGATCTTCTGACCCTGCCTTCGGACGCCGCTGTGGCTCCCGGCGGGCAGTATACCGTCGGTTCCCGGGCCACCCGGGGGGACAGCGACTGCCTGTGGAATATCAAGCGGGTGTGGCATCAAAAGAAGCTGGACATCGCTATCCTCTACGACGCCTTCGGCCGCCCCCTGGCCTGCACAGACAACGGCTTTCCGGAATAGGATATGGTATACCCCTCGAAGGGAGGCTATACCATGAATCTTTGCAATCCCTGCCGCCCCGCTTCCCCGCGGCCTGATGGGCCCTCCGGCAGCCGTTACCTGATGCAGCGCATCCTGGCTGCCGGCAAAGCCCTGCGCCGCCCCGCCGAAATCGCGCTCTGCCCGGGCCAGATCCCCCGGGAAGCGCGGCCCCCCTTTACTGTGACGGAAGCATGGGTGCGGGGTCAGCCGCAGTGGCAGGAAATCTCCTGCTGCCGCCGGGATGCCATCCGGCTGCTGGTGCGCATTTCGCTGGCACTCCGCCTGCGGGACGCCTGCGGGGCCTGTTTTTCCGCGGACACGGAAGCGGAAGAAGAATTGACCCTCCTCTGCCGCTGCCCGGGAAATGACCTCTGGCGCGGGCAGATTTTTGTGCAGGCGTCCGTGCGCCCCTGGCGGGGCTGCTCCTGCTTCCGCGGCGATAACTGCCGTCTGCCC
>CAZQAM010000069.1:0-7138 GCA_964591355.1 uncultured Oscillospiraceae bacterium | reverse complement strand
TTCAGACGTGTGCTCTTCCGATCTCACTGCAGCGCGGGTAGCGGCCAGCGCATCTTCAATGCGCATCTTGCGCTCTTTCATTTCGATTTCCGTGGCAGCGCCCACCTGGATCACCGCTACGCCGCCGGCCAGCTTGGCCAGCCGCTCCTGCAGCTTCTCCCGGTCGTAATCGCTGGTGGTTTCAGAGATCTGCACCTTGATCTGGTTGACCCGGGCTTCGATCTCCTCTTTCTGGCCCGCGCCGTCGATGATGGTGGTGTTTTCCTTATCCACCTTCACCTGATGGGCCTGGCCCAGCATATCCATAGTGGCTTCCTTGAGATCCAGGCCCAGCTCTTCGCTGATGACCTGGCCGCCGGTGAGGATGGCGATATCCCGCAGCATTTCCTTGCGGCGGTCGCCGAAGCCGGGGGCCTTGACGGCAACGCAGGTGAAGGTGCCGCGCAGCTTGTTGACTACCAGGGTGGCCAGGGCTTCGCCTTCCACGTCCTCGGCGATGATCAGCAGCTTCTTGCCGGCCTGCACCACCTGCTCCAGTACCGGCAGGATCTCCTGGATGTTGCTGATTTTCTTGTCGGTAATGAGGATGTAGGGATTATCCAGTTCCGCCACCATCTTATCAGGATCGGTGACCATATAGGCGGAAGCATAGCCGCGGTCAAACTGCATGCCTTCCACGGTGGTCAGCTCGGTCTTCATGGTCTTGCTTTCTTCCACGGTGATGACGCCGTCCTTGCCCACTTTTTCCATGGCGTCGGAAATCAGCTGGCCGATGGTCTCATCCCCGGCGGAAATGGCAGCCACCTGCGCGATGGCCTGCTTGCCGCTGATGGGGCGGGAGATTTCCTTCAGCGCTTCCACGGCGGCGTCAGTGGCGTCCTCGATGCCCTTCTTGAGCACCATGGGATTGGCGCCGGCGGCCAGGTTTTTGAGGCCTTCCCGCACGATGGCCTGAGCAAGCAAAGTGGCGGTGGTGGTGCCGTCGCCGGCCACGTCGTTGGTCTTGGTGGCCACTTCCTTGATCAGCTGGGCGCCCATGTTTTCAAAGGGGTCCTCCAGCTCGATTTCCTTGGCGATGGTCACGCCGTCGTTGGTGATGAGAGGCGCGCCGTATTTCTTATCCAGCACCACGTTGCGGCCCTTGGGCCCCAGGGTAATTTTGACCGTATTCGCCAGAGCGTTGATACCGTTTTCCAGAGCGCGGCGGGCATCCTCGCCGTATTTGAGCTGCTTTGCCATAAGATTGTTTCCTCCTTGATCTGCAAATGCTTGTTATTCTACCACGGCCAGGATATCGCTCTGCCGGACGATGATCATTTCTTTGCCGTCCAGCTTCACTTCGGTGCCGGCATACTTGGAATAAATGACCTTCTGGCCCACCTGCACCTGCATTTTCACTTCTTTGCCGTCCACCACGCCGCCGGGGCCCACAGCCAGCACTTCGGCCATCTGCGGTTTTTCCTTGGCGGTGCCGGGCAGCACGATGCCGGATTTGGTGGTCTCTTCCATTTCTACGTTTTTGATGACCACGCGGTCACCCAAAGGCTTGACGTTCATAATGCTCCTCCTCGTAATCAGTAGGATTGTATCTGTTAGCACTCTCAATATGTGAGTGCTAAATCACCCTTGCATAGTGTACTTCATCGCAAGGAAAAGCGCAACCCATCATTTTACTGAAATTCCGCGTATTTCCAAGAAATCTCCGATATCAGCATAAATTTATTGATTTTCATTATGTTTTCTTTGATTTTCTTTGTTTTTTGGAAGTTTTTCAATTTCCTGGTCAAAGCCCGTTTTCCTGTGTTATAATGAGTCGATCCATCTTCAGCACTGCTGTGAACGCCGCTGTTTCTTTTCCGCGTTCAGCGATCCGAAGGCGCGTCTTTCCGGCGTTCGATCTCCCATTCTTCCCTCAGGAGGCATTCATCCCGCCATGTTTTCCGCCCTGCTGCTGGCCTGGTACGATCAGAATAAGCGCTCTCTGCCCTTCCGGGGCACCCGGGATCCTTACCGCGTCTGGGTCAGCGAAATCATGCTGCAGCAGACCCGCACCGAAACGGTGGGGGCTTATTACCGGCGTTGTCTGAACCGGTTCCCGGATGTGTTTTCCCTGGCGGAAGCCCCGGAGCAGGATGTGCTCAAGTGCTGGGAGGGGCTGGGGTATTATTCCCGGGCCCGGAACCTGCACAGGACGGCCAAAGCCGTGGTATCCCGCTATCAGGGCGTTTTTCCCGCCGACGTGGAAGCCCTGCGGGCCTTGCCCGGCATCGGGGATTATACCGCGGCGGCGGTGGCCTCCATCGCCTTCGACCTGCCCGCCCCCGCCATGGACGGAAACCTCACCCGGGTCCTCTCCCGTTTCCACGGCATCCGGGAGGATGTGGGCATTCCTTCCGTCAGGCGGCATTTGGCCGCCCTGGCACGGGAGGATATGCCCGAAAATCGCTGCGGGGATTTCAACCAGGCGCTGATGGACCTGGGCGCCACCGTCTGCACCCCCGGCACGCCGGACTGCGGCCGCTGCCCCCTGAAGCCCCTGTGCGACGCCTGCCAAAAGGGCGACGCGGAGGAGCTGCCCGTCAAGGCCGCCGCCAGGCCGCCGAAAGAGATTTCCCTGGCCGTCGCGCTGGTCACCTGCCACGGCAGGATCCTGATGACCCAGCGGAAGGAAGCGCTGCTCAAAAATCTGTGGGTCTTTCCCCTGATCGATGGGGCCCGCACTCCGGCCCAGGTGGAGAAAGGCCTGAAGGCCCTGGGCGCCCGGGCCAAATGCGGGGAAAAACTGGGCGCCGCCCGGCACGTATTCACCCACCGCGTCTGGCAGATGACCCTTTATCCCTGCGAAGCGGCAGACACCGGGTGCAGGGAAGGCCGCTTTGTCTCCCTTTCCGAAATGAACGCCCTGCCCCTGCCCACCGCCGTGCGGGCGGCAAAGGAGCATGCCCTCCGTCTGCTGACGCCCCGTTTTCTCCCCGTCGAGAACGCTCTCCTGCCCGAAATGGGCGCCGTTTACTCCCTGAGCTGGCGGCAGTCCCATCAGGCCCACTGCAGCCCGGCGTTCCTTGCCCAGCACAGCCCTGAATACATGGAAATGCTTCTGCGGGGGCAGATAGACAGCGGGAAGGACGTATTCGCCGTGCAATCCGCCGGGAAAACAGAGGGCATCCTGGTATTGGACCGGCGGGAAAATGAATTGGTGTCCCTCTATCTCCATCCCGACGCCCAGGGCGCCGGCCTGGGCCGGGCCGCGGCGGAATACGCCATCCATGCGCTGGATCCGGGCCGGGACATGAAAGTGACCTGCCTGTGCGGCAACGAGGGGGCCCGGCGGCTCTATAACTCCTGCGGCTTTACGCAGATTGCCTCTGTGCGGACGCTGGATGCCGGGCGCAATTTACAGGAAGAGACCCGGATCCGTCCGGCGGCTCCGGACGCCCGGCCTGGCGGGCAGGCCTGAAATAGACTGTTCTCAGGAGGATGCTTATGACGCTGGAAGTGCTGCCCATGGAATTCACCGTCTGCAAGCTGCCGCCAAAAGCAGCCGTTGATCTTTCCGTGCCTTTCACTTTTGTTTCCCGCACGGATGAGGAACTGTCCCTGGTCTGCCCTGCGGAGGCCGTGCCGGAAAATGCACTGGCTGCGGAAAAGGGCTTTCGCTGCCTGCGGGTCCGGGGCCCGCTGGATTTTTCCCTGGTGGGCATCCTGGCGGGCATCGCATCGTGCCTTTCGGCGGAAGGCATCTCCCTGTTCGCCGTGTCCACCTATGATACGGATTATCTGCTGGTGAAAAAGGAGTCCTTGCCGCAGGCTGTCCGGGCCCTGGGCAGGCAGGGATATGCCGTCGAATAGCGTTTTCCGCGCCTCCCGGCGGCAGAGGCCAGGCACCGCGTTTCTCCGCCTGTTTTTTATTGACAGAATATCCATCTGCCATTATAATGAAGCATACAGGCCGTGACGGGAAGAAATCCGCGGCACGGGCGGGCAAAGAGAGCGGGGCCAATGGCTGAAAGCCCCGCGCCGTCCACCGGATGGGACAGCCCCGAGCCTCCCCGGTTTTCCGGGCGCCACCGCGCGTTATCCGGCAAAAGCGGCAGGGCATCCTTCATCGTGTCCTGCAAGCAGGGTGGCACCGCGAAGGAGCACTTCGTCCCATGCGTCGGCATGGGCGTATTTTATTAGGAGGAATCGTATGCTGACACAAGCACCCAAGGGCACAAAGGATATGCTGCCCCAGGAAGCGTACCTGTGGCAATGGATCGAACAGAAGGAACGGGAAGCCGCCGCCCGGGCAGGCTACCGGGAGGTGCGCACGCCGGTTTTTGAGCACACGGAACTGTTTCTGCGGGGTGTGGGCGACACCACCGATATCGTGCAGAAGGAAATGTACACCTTCAAGGACAAGGGCGACCGCTCCATCACCTTAAAGCCCGAAGGCACCGCCGGGGCGGTGCGCTCCTTCATCGAAAACCATCTCTATGCCGATACGCTGCCCTGCAAGGTGTTTTATCTCAACGCCCCCATCTTCCGCTATGAGAATCCGCAGAGCGGCAGGCTCCGGGAGCATCATCAGTTCGGCATGGAATGCTTCGGCGGAAAGGAGCCCACCGTGGAGGCGGAACTGATTTCCACCCTGTTTGGCATGCTGAGTGGCCTGGGCCTGAAAAACCTGACTGTGCACATCAATTCCATCGGCTGCCCCAGCTGCCGGCCCAAGTATCACGAAGCGCTGAAAAACTACCTGGGAGACCGCATCCACGACATGTGCGAAACCTGCCAGGCCCGATTTGAAAAGAATCCCCTGCGTATCCTGGACTGCAAGGAAGAAAAATGCAAACAGATCGTGAAGGACGCGCCGGTGATCCTGGACTGCCTGTGCGATGAATGCCGGGAGCATTTTGAACAATTGCAGGCTTTATTGGCCGCTCAGAATATTCCCTTTGAAATCGACAGCCGCATCGTGCGCGGGCTGGATTATTACACGAAAACGGTGTTTGAAATCATCATGCAGTCCGGCCGGGAAGGCCTGGCCCTGTGCGGCGGCGGCCGCTACGACGGGCTGGTGGAGCAATTGGGGGGCCCCGCCACCCCCGCGGCGGGCTTTGGCATCGGCACGGAGCGCATCCTCATGGAACTGAAAACCCAGGGCCTGACGCCCCCCGCTCCTGCCGTCACTGACGTGTACGTGGCCAACCTGGGCGCGGATATGAAGATCCCCGCCTTCGCCTTCGCCCAGGCCCTGCGGAGCAGGAACGTCAAGGCCGACAGCGATATGGCGGGCCGCTCCCTGAAGGCGCAGTTCAAATTCGCCGATAAGATCGGCGCCAGATTCGTGGTCATCGTGGGCGGGGACGAGTACGCCCGGGGCACGGTGAAACTGCGCAACATGGAAACCAAGGAAGAAACCGAAATGCCGCTGGATGAAGCGGCGGAAAAAATCGCTCGAATCATTTGATGCAGACAGGAGATGTATCCGTATGGACCGTACCTTGATTTCAGAAATCAAAACCGGCGAAACCAACAAAATCCAGGGCTGTGTGGAAAACCTTCGCAACAAGCGGACCATGGCCTTCCTGGTGATCCGGGACCATTCCGGCCGGCTGCAGGTGACCATCGAAAAGGAAAAGAGCCCCGAACTGGCCGCCATCGTAGACCAGCTGACGGTGGAATCCGTGGTGACCTGTGTGGGCCCCGTGGTGGAAAACAGCTATGTGAAAATGGGCGAGAAGGAAATGCTGCCGGAGAAAATGGAGATCCTCTCCATCGCGGAGCCCCTGCCCCTGACCAAGGACGCCGCCATCGACAGCCGCATGGATTACCGCTGGATCGATCTGAGGTCCGATAAAAACACCCTGATCTTCAAGGCCCAGACTGAGCTGGTGGCCTCCCTGCGGGAATTCTGCCTGAAAAAGAATTTCCTGGAGATCCATACCCCCAAGCTCATCGGCGCCGCCAGCGAATCGGGCAGCGACGTATTCGAGCTGAAATATTTTGACCGCAAGGCCTACCTGTCCCAGAGCCCGCAATTTTACAAGCAGATGGCCATGGCCGCGGGGTTTGACCGCATTTTCGAGGTGGGCCCGGTGTTCCGCGCCGAAAAATCCTTCACCAACAAGCACGCCACCGAATTCACCGGCTTTGACGTGGAAATGAGCTACATCACCTCCTTCCGGGACGTGATGGCCTTTGAGGCGGAGCTGCTCCGATACGCGCTCCAAAACGTGCAGGAAAAATACGGCCCGCAGATCAAGGAACTCTACGGCCTGGATACCGTCGTGCCCTCCCTGCCCTTCCCCGAAATGAAGCTGCAGGACGTATATAAGGAGCTGGAGGAACGCTACGGCTACACCGTGGACGACAGCGAAAAGAACGATCTGACCACCGACGCCGAGCACCTGTGCGCCCGGCTCTCCATGGATAAATTCGGCCATGAATTTCTCTTTGTCACCGACTACGGCCCGGAAAAACGCGCATTCTATCATATGCGGGATGAGAACGGCATGCCGCTGGGGTACGACCTGATCTGGCGCGGCACCGAGATCACCACCGGCGCGCAGCGCGAGCACCGCTACGCGCAGCTCCGCGCCCAGGCGGACGAGAAGGGCCTGGGGGACGACGTGAAATTCTACATGGATTTCTTCCGCTACGGCTGCCCGCCCCACGGCGGCTTCGGCCTGGGGGTGGACCGGCTGACGATGCTGCTGCTGGGCATCAGCATCAAGGAAGTCATGTTCCTCTTCCGGGGGCCCAACAGGATCACGCCGTAACCTCCGAACCGCCGGAAGCGCGGCTTACAGATCATCCCTCCTGTTTCCGGCCGGAAACAGGCAGACAGTTGCCAAATTGAACAAAATCTGTTATACTGGATTATCCCTGTAAGGAGGTGCTTATGCATGCCACAGAAAAAAGAGAATCTCCCTGTCAAGGTGGATGTGGATCTGCAGAATGGCGGCACGATCACCTATGCCAATGAAGTGATCGCTACCATCGCCGGTGTTGCCGCCAATGAAGTGGACGGCATTGCGGGCATGTGCGTCAGCGGTGGCTTCAGCGAGATTCTGGGCCGCAACAGGAATATCACAAGAGGCGTGAAAAGATCGGAAGAGCGTCGTGTAGGGAAAGAGTGTAGGATAGGGTGTAG
>CAZQAM010000068.1:0-7145 GCA_964591355.1 uncultured Oscillospiraceae bacterium | reverse complement strand
GGCCTTTGAAAAAAAGATCATGGAGCAGCTGGAAAAAAACAGAATCGATCTGATCGTGCTGGCCGGCTTCATGGCCATCCTGAGCGGGGATTTCACCGCCCGTTACGATCACCGCATCATCAACGTGCATCCCAGCCTCATTCCTTCCTTCTGCGGGGAGGGCTTCTACGGGCTTCGGGTGCATGAAGCGGCGCTGCGCAAGGGCGTCAAGGTCACCGGCGCCACGGTGCATTATGTCAATGAGATCCCGGATGGGGGAGAGATCATCCTGCAAAAGGCTGTGAACGTGCATCCGGGCGACACCCCCGAAAAACTGCAAAAGCGCGTTATGCGCCAGGCGGAATGGAAGATCCTGCCCGCGGCGGCGGAAATGGTTTCCGCGCAATGGATCAAGAAAGGATAAAAAAGGAGCATACAGCATGAGCATCTATCAGATTCAAAGCATTTCCGATCTTCTGAAAAACAACACCTATCCCGGCCGGGGCATCGTGATCGGCAGGAGCGAAGACGGCAAAAAGGCCGTGGCGGCGTACTTCATCATGGGACGGAGCCAGAACAGCCGCAACCGGGTATTCACCGAAAAAAACGGCGAAGTATTCACCGAGCCTTTTGACGCATCGAAGGTGCAGGATCCCAGCCTCATCATCTACGCCGCCATCCGGCAGCATCAGAATCATCTGATCGTCACCAACGGCAACCAGACAGACACCATTTACGATGGCCTTGCCGCCGGGCAGAGCTTTTCTCAGGCCCTGGAAAGCCGGGAATTTGAGCCCGATGCGCCCAACTACACCCCCCGCATCAGCGGCATGCTCACTTTTGAAAAGGGAGATTTCACCTATCAGATGAATATCCTCAAGAGCATCGATGAGGCGGGCAGCGCCTGTGCCCGGTACACCTTTACCTATCCTTCCCGGGCGGGCCTGGGCCATTTCCTGCACACTTATGTGCAGGACGGCAATCCCATCCCCACTTTCCAGGGGGAACCGGAAAGGGTGAAAATCGGCAGCGATATCGATCAGGTGACCGATGAAATCTGGAACGCCCTGAATGAAGACAACAAAATCTCCCTCTATGTGCGCTTTGTGGACCTGGACACCGGCAGGGAAGAAAACCGGCTGGTGAATAAGAATCAGTGAGGTAAGGAACGATGAAGGAATTTGAATTGAAGTACGGCTGCAACCCCAACCAGAAGCCCGCGAAGATTTACATGCACGACGGCAGCGACCTGCCCATCGAGATCCTCTCCGGCCGCCCCGGCTACATCAATTTCCTGGACGCGTTCAATTCCTGGCAGCTGGTGAAGGAACTGAAGGAAGCCCTGGGTATGCCTGCCGTCACTTCCTTCAAGCACGTTTCTCCCACCTCCGCCGCCGTGGGTATCAGGCTGCCGGATAAGCTCAAGAAGGCCTGCTTCGTGGATGATATCGAGGGCCTGGATGATTCTCCTCTGGCCTGCGCCTATGCCCGGGCCCGGGGCACCGACCGGATGTGCTCCTTCGGGGACTGGGTGGCCCTGTCCGACGTGTGCGATGTGACCACCGCCAAAATGATCAAGCGGGAAGTGAGCGACGGCATCATCGCCCCCGGCTATGAGCCCGAAGCCCTGGAGATCCTCAAAACCAAGCGCAAGGGCAATTACAATATCGTAAAGATCGATCCTTCCTTCGTCCCCGATCCCCAGGAGCGCAAGCAGGTGTTCGGCATCACTTTTGAGCAGGGCCGCAACAACTTTAAAATCAACAAGGAACTGCTTGCAAATGTGGTCACCGCCAACAAGGATCTGCCGTCGTCCGCCGTGCGGGATCTGATCGTTGCGCTGATCACGCTGAAATATACCCAGTCCAATTCCGTGTGCTACGCTGTGGACGGCCAGGCCATTGGCGTGGGTGCAGGCCAGCAGAGCCGCATCCACTGCACCCGCCTTGCGGGCAGCAAGGCCGATACCTGGTTCCTGCGCCAGGCGGACAAGGTGCTGAATCTTCCCTTCCGGGCGGATATCGGCCGGCCGGACCGGGACAACGTCATCGACGGCTACATCAACCAGAATGAAGAGGACGTGTGCGCCGAGGGCAACTGGCAGAAGTATTTTACCGTTCAGCCCGCGCCCTTCACCCGGGAGGAGCAGCGCGCCTATCTGGATACCGTTGAGGATGTGGCCCTGGGCAGCGACGCGTTCTTCCCCTTCTCCGACAACATCGAGCGCGCCTTCCGCAGCGGCGTAAAGTATATCGCCGAGCCCGGCGGCTCCATCCGCGACGACGCCGTTATCGAATGCTGCGACAAATACGGCATGGCCATGGCCTTTACCGGCATGCGCCTGTTCCATCACTGAAAATCGGGGCTTTCTCCCTGCTGCGGACAAAACGCCTGCGGGCGTTTTGTCTGGTTTTCTGAAAAAGGAACGCGTAAAAAGGAGCCAAGTATGAAAATTCTGGTGGTCGGCAGCGGCGGGCGGGAGCACGCCATCATCAAAAAACTGAAGGAAAACCCGGCGGCGGAAACCATCTATGCGCTTCCTGGCAACGGGGGCATCGCCCGGGACGCGGTATGCGTGAACATTGGGGCCACGGATATCGAAGGCATCGTGCGCTTCGCGGTGGAAAACGCTGTCGATTATGCCGTGGTGGCGCCGGATGATCCCCTGGTGCTGGGGGCGGTGGACGCGCTGGAGGAAAAGGGCATTCCCTGCTTCGGCCCCCGGGCCAATGCTGCCATCATCGAGGGCAGCAAGGTGTTTTCCAAAAACCTGATGAAGAAATACGGCATCCCTACCGCCTCCTACGAGGCCTTTGACGATGCGGAAAAAGCCCTTGCCTACCTGGATCAGCAGGCGGACGGGCCCATTGTGGTCAAGGCCGATGGCCTGGCCCTGGGCAAGGGTGTGATCATCGCGCAGAACCGGGAAGAGGCCCGGCGGGCCGTCATCGATATGATGCGCAACGAAAAATTCGGCAGGAGCGGCAAAAACGTCGTCATCGAGGAATTCCTCAACGGACCGGAGGTGTCGGTGCTGGCCTTTACCGACGGGGAAACGGTGAAGCCCATGGTTTCCTCCATGGACCACAAGCGGGCCGGAGACGGCGACACGGGCCTCAATACCGGCGGTATGGGCACTGTGGCCCCCAATCCCTATTACACGGAGGAAACGGCCCGGAAATGCATGGAGAAAATCTTCCTGCCCACCATCCGGGCCATGCAGGCGGAGGGAAGGCCTTTTAAGGGCTGCCTGTATTTCGGCCTGATGCTGACGGACAGAGGCCCGAAGGTGATCGAATACAACTGCCGTTTCGGCGATCCGGAGACCCAGGTGGTGCTGCCGCTGATGAAGACAGACCTCCTGACTGTGATGCAGGCGGTGACGCAGGGCACCCTGAAGGATACGCCGGTGGAATTTTCCGACGGCTGCGCCGCCTGCGTGATCATGGCTTCCGAAGGCTACCCCGTAGCGTATGAAAAAGGGTATGAAATCACAATCCCGGAAAATGTGTGGCCCTCTGTGTATGTAGCCGGAGCCAAAGCGCAGGAAGGGAAGCTTGTGACCTCCGGCGGCCGGGTGCTGGGGGTGACGGCGGTGGAAGATACGCTGCAAAAGGCGCTGGAAACAGCGTATGCCCGGGTGGAAAGCATCCATTTTGGCAGCGCGTATTACCGCCGGGATATCGGAAAGCGGGCTTTGCAGGCGAAGGGAGAATAAGATGGTATTCAGAGTCTATGTGGAAAAGAAACGGGAGCTTGCCAACGAAGCCCGGGCGCTGAAAAATGACGCGGTGGCTTTGCTTGGCATTGAGGCCCTTCACGACGTGCGCATTTTCAACCGCTACGACGCGGAAAACATGAGCCGGGAGCTTTTCGATTACGCGGTGAAAACAGTGTTCTCCGAGCCGCAGTTGGACATCGCATCCGAAGAAATCGATTTGCCCGGGGCCCGGGTGTTTGCGGTGGAGTACCTGCCCGGCCAGTTCGATCAGCGGGCGGATTCCGCCACCCAGTGCATCCAGATCATTTCACAGGGCGAGCGCCCGCTGATCCGCTCCGCCAAAGTATATGCGCTCTACGGCGATCTGACGGAGGAAAATATCAGCGAAATCAAAAAATACGTGATCAACCCGGTGGAAGCCCGGGAGGCCTCCCTGGAAAAGCCCGAAACGCTGAAAACCGAATATGAGATTCCCACCGAAGTCAGGACACTGACGGGCTTCAACGCTTTGGACCGGCAGGGCCTGGAGCAGTTCGTCCGGAATTACGGCCTGGCCATGGACGCCGCCGACATCGCCTTCTGCCAGCAGTATTTCCAATCCGAGCACAGGGATCCCACCATCACCGAGATCCGCATGATCGATACCTACTGGAGCGATCACTGCCGGCATACCACCTTCCTGACGGTGATCGACAGCGTTACCTTTGCGGATCCCCTGCATCAAAAAGCCTGGGAAGACTATCTTTCCGTGCGGCAGGATCTGGGGCGGGATCAAAAGCCCATCTGCCTCATGGATCTGGCTACCATCGCCGTGAAAGCGCTGAAAAAGCAGGGCAAACTGGAAAAGCTGGATGAATCCGAGGAAATCAACGCCTGCACGGTAAAAATCGAAGTGGAAGCCGACGGGGTGAAGGAGCCCTGGCTGCTGCTTTTCAAAAATGAGACCCACAATCATCCCACGGAGATCGAGCCCTTCGGCGGCGCGGCCACCTGCATCGGCGGCGCCATCCGGGATCCCCTGTCCGGCCGCGCGTATGTGTACGGCGCTATGCGCCTGACCGGCGCCGCGGACCCGACCGTGCCCGTCAGCGACACCATTCCCGGCAAGCTGCCTCAGCGGAAGCTGGTCACTACCGCCGCGGCGGGGTATTCCTCCTACGGCAACCAGATCGGCCTGGCCACCGGTATTGTGGATGAAATTTATCATCCCGGCTACGCCGCCAAGCGCATGGAGATCGGCGCGGTGATTGCGGCTGCGCCGCAAAAGAACGTGCGCAGGGAGCGGCCCGCGCCGGGGGATATCGTGATATTGCTTGGCGGCTCCACCGGCCGGGACGGCATCGGCGGCGCCACCGGGTCGTCGAAGGCCCACAATGCTCACTCGGTGGAGACCTGCGGCGCCGAAGTGCAAAAAGGCAACGCGCCGGAGGAAAGGAAACTGCAGCGCCTGTTCCGCAACCCCGATGCCGCCCGCATGATCAAGCGGTGCAACGATTTCGGCGCGGGCGGCGTCAGCGTGGCCATCGGCGAATTGGCGGACGGCCTGGAAATCGACCTGAACGCCGTACCCAGGAAATATGAGGGCCTGGACGGCACCGAGCTGGCCATCAGCGAATCCCAGGAACGCATGGCCGTGGTGGTGGAAAAGGAGCAGGCGGAGGCTTTCCTGGCCCTGGCCCGGGAAGAAAACCTGCAGGCATGTCCGGTAGCAAAGGTGCAGGAAGAGCCCAGGCTGGTGATGCGCTGGAATGGGAAGAAGATCGTGGATATCAGCCGTGCGTTCCTCAATTCCAACGGCGCGGACAAGCATATTGCGATCACCCCCGAAGCGCCGCATCTTCTGCCGAAGACGGTGGACGGCGGTTTTGCGGAGAATTACCGGAAGCTGGCTCAGGATCTGAATATGTGCTCCAAGCGCGGGCTTTCGGAGCGGTTCGATTCCACCATCGGCGCAGGCACGGTGCTGATGCCTTTCGGCGGCCGGCATCAATTGACGCCCATTCAGGCCATGGTGCAGAAGATCAGCGTGGAAAAGCAGCATACCGACGACTGCTCTTTTATGGCCTGGGGCTACAATCCCTTCCTCACGGAGCAGAGCCCTTATCATGGCGCGTACCTGGCAGTGGTGGAATCGGTGAGCAAGCTGATTGCTTCCGGGGCCTCCTTTGAGGATGTGTACCTGACCTTCCAGGAGTATTTTGAAAAGCCGGGCGCCGACGGCAGACGCTGGGGCAAGCCGCTGGCGGCCCTGCTGGGAGCCTTTGAAGCGCAGATGCATCTGGGTGTCGGCGCCATCGGCGGCAAGGATTCCATGAGCGGCTCCTTTGAGCAGCTGGATGTGCCGCCCACCCTGGTCTCCTTTGCCGTTACCACCGGCAAAACAGGGGAGGCCGTGTCACCGGAATTCAAGAAGGCCGGCCATTCAGTGGTGCTTCTCTCTCCCGATACCGATGCTTCCGGCCTGCCGGAAACGGCGTCGCTTTTGAACGTCTTTTCTCAGGTCACTTCTTTGCTCCGCAGCGGAAAGGCAGTGGCCTGCTACACCCTGGGCATGGGCGGCATCGCGGAAGCAGTGATGAAAATGTCCTTCGGCAACGCGCTGGGCTTTGAATTTGCCGACGGCTGGACGGCGCAGGATCTCTTTGGCTGCCGGTATGGCGCCTTCCTTCTGGAAATGGCGGAGGACGCGGGCTGCGACAAACTGGTGGGCAAGGTCAATGACACGGGTCGTTTCGCCCTCGGGAATGAAAGCGTGATGGGAAGCGAGCTGCTTTCGCTTTACGAAAGCAGGCTGGAGAACGTGTACGCCTGCAACATTCCCGACGCGGAAGGCCCAGTGGAGGATTTTTCCTTCCGGGCGAAGCAATGGCCCGTGCCGATGGTGAAATCCGCCCGGCCCAAGGTGCTGATCCCCGCTTTCCCCGGCACCAACTGCGAGTACGACAGCGCCAAGGCCATGCGGGATGCCGGAGCCGAGCCGGAAATCCTCGTGATCAACAACCTGAACGCGGAGGGCATTGCCCGCAGCGTGGAGCATTTTGCAAAGGCCCTTCAGGACGCCCACATGATCTTCATCCCCGGCGGCTTCTCCGGCGGCGACGAGCCCGACGGCAGCGGCAAATTCATTACCGCGTTCTTCCGCAACGCGGCGGTGAAGGAGGGCGTTACTGATCTGCTGGATCGGCGGGACGGCCTGATCTGCGGCATCTGCAACGGCTTCCAGGCGCTGATCAAACTGGGCTTGGTGCCTTACGGCAGAATCATTGATACTGATGAAAACTGCCCCACCCTGACCTACAACCGGATCGCCCGGCACCAAAGCCGCATCGTGCGCACCCGGGTGGCCTCCAACAAATCCCCATGGCTGGCGCTGACCCAGGTGGGGGATATGTACAGCGGGCCCATTTCCCGCGGCGAAGGCCGCTGCTACGCCGAGGGAGTGCTG
>CAZQAM010000067.1:0-7156 GCA_964591355.1 uncultured Oscillospiraceae bacterium | reverse complement strand
CCCCACCCCCCCCAATCCTACACTCTTTCCCTACACGACGCTCTTCCGATCTTGGCCTTTGGGGCAAAGCCCCAAAGACGATCCGTCCCCGAAGGAAAACAATGATTTTATGTTTTTTCCCTTTCGCAACAGGATAGAAAATCGGGCTGTGCAAGCGGGAGGGTTTCTGCTATAATGAACGCAGGAAAAACCGGAAATCGCCTGCGCAAATCCAAGGAGGTTATTCCCATGCATACAAAAGCGCCGTCCGGTCGGACATATCCCAATTTCCTGGCCGAAATCGGTATCAGCGACGCGGAAGCCAAAGCGCGGGTGGACCGGGCGTTTCACACTATTTTTTTCGATTTGGATGAAAATTTCTGTTACCGCACGGAGGCGGACGCCTGGTGCATGGTGGATACCGGCAACATCGACGCCCGCACCGAAGGCATGAGCTACGGCATGATGATGGCGGTGCAGATGGACCGGAAGGATATTTTCGACAGGCTGTGGACGTTTGCCGACCGCTATATGCGGTTGCGCGAAGGAAAGCACCAGGGGTATTTCGCCTGGTCTGTGCGGCTGGACGGACGGCATTTTGCCGAAGGGCCCGCTCCGGACGGAGAGGAATACTTCGCCATGGCCCTCCTGATGGCCGCGGAACGCTGGGGCGGCGGGGATGGAATTTATCATTACGCGGAGCAGGCCCGGGAGATCCTGCGGCACTGCGTGCATCAGCACGAGCTGGCGGCAGGCGGGGAGCCCATGTGGGAGGCGGAAAATCAATTGATCCGCTTTGTGCCGGAGATGAAGATATCCGACCCCAGCTATCATCTGCCGCATTTTTACGAATTGTTCGCCCTGAAGGCCGATGAAAGGGATCGGCCTTTCTGGCGCCAGGCCGCCGAAGCCAGCCGGGCGTATATCGTCCGGTCCGCCCACCCGGTGACGGGGCTCAGCCCCGAATACGCCGACTATGACGGGAAAGAAGTGCTGATGTTCCAAAAGCCCTGGGGGTATTATTCCGACGCCTACCGGGTGGCGGAAAATATCGCCCTGGATCATCTGTGGTTCGGGCCGCATCCCGGGGAAGACGCTGTGGCCACCCGGCTGCAGGATTTTTTCGCCGGGCAGGATATGGACGATCTGCGGGCGTATTACCTGAACGGCACGGCGGCGGAGGAGCCCGCCATGCATCCTATCGCCATCCGCGCGGTGCTGGGGGCCGCTTCCATCGCCAGCCAAAGCGCGCACCGGAAGGCTTTTTTGAAGCGCTTTGCCGATACGCCGCTGCGGACTGGCAAACGGCGGTATTATGACAACTGTCTCTATTTCTTCTGTCTGCTGATGCTGACAGGGAATTACAAACCATATATCATTTGAGAAAGGATGAGAGCCCATGATCTATTATGTGAACGCCCTTTCCTCCCGGGATGGAAACGGCAGCAAGGACATGCCCTTCAAAACGATCAATGACGCGGCGAAAATCGCCGTGGCGGGGGATGAAATCATCGTTGCCCCCGGCGTCTACCGGGAATATGTGAACCCCGTCAACGCCGGCACGGAAGAAAAGCGCATCGTGTACCGCTCCCAGGAGCCCCTGGGCGCGGTGATCACCGGCGCGGAATTGCTCACCGGCTGGAAGCAGTATAAAGGCAGCGTGTGGGTGAACCGGGTGAACAACGGCCGGTTCGGCGCGTACAATCCCTATACCACCATGGTCTGCGGCGACTGGTATTTTGCCCCCACCGTGCGGCACACCGGCGCGGTGTTCATGAACGACCGGATGCTCTATGAAACGGTGTCGCTGGAAGAGTGCCTGGCCGGCCAGCCCGACCCCTGCGCCTGGAACCAGGAAGAAGCCAAATACCTGTGGTACACCGAGCAGGATGGGGAAGAAACGGTCCTGTACGCCAATTTCCAGGGCAAGGATCCCAACAGGGAAAAAATCGAAATTACCGCGCGGCGCAACTGCTTCATGCCGGACAAAACGGGCGTGGGCTATATCACCGTCAGCGGCTTCAAAATCGATAAAGCCGCCACCACCTGGGCGCCGCCCGCCGCGTATCAGGACGGCATGATCGGCCCCCACTGGAGCCGTGGCTGGATCATCGAGGACTGCGAAATCAGCAACAGCAAGTGCTGCGGCATTTCGCTGGGCAAATACCGGGATGAAGAGAACGACATGTACTTTTACACCAAGCACGTGAAGTCCCCCACCCAGATGGAGCGGGACGCTGTGTGCCGGGGCCAGTATCACGGATGGCTGAAGGAAAAAGTGGGCGGCCACATCATCCGCCGCTGCGAAGTGCACCACTGCGAGCAGACCGGCATCGTGGGCCGCATGGGCGGCGTGTTCTCCACCATTGAGGACTGCCATATCCACCACGTGTGCAATTCCCAGCAGCTGGGCGGCGCGGAAACGGCGGGCATCAAATTGCACGCCGCCATCGACGTCACCATCCGCCGCAACCATATCCATCACTGCATCATGGGCGTATGGTGCGACTGGCAGGCCCAGGGCGCCCGCATCAGCCAGAACCTGATGCATGACAACCAGCGGCCCGAGGGCATCCCCCAGGCCCGGGGCGCCATGTTCAACAACGATATCTTTATCGAAGTGGGCCACGGCCCGACGCTGATTGACAACAACGTGCTGCTCTCCAAAACCTCGGTGGTGATCCCCAGCGAAGGCATCGCCTGCGTGCATAACCTGATGCTGGGCAGCTTCGCCCTGATCAATTCCGGCGTGGACAGCATCGTCAACGGCCAGCGGGAGCCCCGCTATACCCCCTATCATATCCGCCACCGCACGGAAGTGGCCGGGTTCATGACCATCCTGCACGGCGACGACCGGATTTACAACAATATCTTTATCCAGCATTATCCCGTCACCGACAAGACCAAGAAGCCCTCCAACAACGACTACCAGGTCGTGGGCACCGCCTGCTTCGATATTTTCCCCACCTATGAGGAATGGATCTCCAACTTCATGATGGGGGAGGAGCCCAATATGGGTGCCCTGGCCAAGTATCATTTCGGTCATCTGCCTGTGTGGGTGGAGGGCAATGCGTACATGAACGGCGCCGACGTGTGCAAGCATGAAAAGCATAACCTGAAGGTCAGCAAGCGCGCCAAGGTGCAGGTGGAGCTGACAGAGCAAGACGGGAAATATACCCTGAAAACCAACCTGTACAACTATTTGAAGGATTTCCGGGACGGCATCATCACCAGCGATATCCTGGGCTGCGCTTTCGAGCCCGAACAGCGCTTTGAAAACACCGATGGCACGGAAATCATCTTCGACCGGGATTACTTCGGCAATCACCGGGGCGTGGATACCCTGCCCGGGCCTTTCGCGAACGCCAAAGCGGCGTCGGAGATCCTCTGGTAAGGGGAGACGGTTGGGGCTTTGGCCCAAACCTCACCGGGGTGCGGGCCGCACCCCGGATCCCGTCCCTTGCGGATGAAACACGATTTGGAAAACCAGCATCTTCCCGCAGATGCTGGTTTTTTGTAACCCGCCGCTCCCAGGCAGAAGTCCCCTGCCGCGGGTTTTGGAGTCGCAGAAGCCCCAGCATCAAAAACAGGGCCGCCTGACGCAGCCCTGAAGATGGATCGATCCGGTCAATTCTGCTTTTCCGCCAGCAGTTTTTTCGCGCTGGAGATCCTGACACACAGGGAGAAAATCTCCATGGCCGTGGTAAGGTCAGGCAGGCTGGGGGAGGTGGGGGCGATGCGGATGTTGGAGTCGTTGGGATCCTTGCCGTAGGGCCAGGTGGCGCCGGCGGGGGTCATGGTGACGCCGGCCTTTTTCGCACGGGCCACGATATCCTTGGCGCAGCCGGGCAGGGAATCGAACAGGATGAAATAGCCGCCCAGGGGACAGGTCCAGGTGCCGATCCCCAGGCCGTCCAGATTCTTTTTCAGGATGTTTTCCACCGCCTCGAACTTGGGCCTGATGATGTTGGCATGCTTGCGCATATGCTCCACCATGCCGTGGATATTGCCGAAAAAGCGCACGTGGCGCAGCTGATTCACCTTATCGTGCCCCAGGGTCTGGAAGCGCAGGTTGGTGACGAAGTCCTCCATGTTGTTGGGGCTGGTGGCCAGGGCGGCGATGCCGCTGCCAGGGAAGGTGATTTTGGAGGTGGAGGAAAATTTGTACACCATGTCCGGGTTGCCGGCACGCTTGCATTCCGCCAGGATCTCGATGAGGTAATCCTGCTGGTGATCATAGAGATGGTGCATGCCGTAGGCGTTATCCCAGAAAATGCGGAAATCGGGAGCGGCGGGCTCCAGCCGGGCGAACCGGCGCACCGTTTCATCGGAATAGGAGATGCCCTGGGGATTGGAATACTTGGGCACGCACCAGATGCCCTTGATGCTCTCATCCTCCCGCACCAGTTTTTCCACCTGATCCATATCCGGGCCGGTGGGGGTCATGAGCACGGGGATCATCTGGATGCCGAAATACTCGGTGATGGCGAAATGCCGGTCATACCCGGGCACGGGGCAGAGGAATTTCACCTCTTTCTGGCGGCACCAGGGGGGATTGCCCATGATGCCGTGGGTCCACGCCCGGCTGATGGTGTCAAACATCACGTTCAGGGAGGAGTTGCCGTAAATAATGATGTCCTTGGGGTTGTTTTCCATCATATCCCCCAGCAGCTCCCGGGCTTCCTCGATGCCGGTCAGCTGGCCGTAATTACGGCAGTCGGTGCCGTCCTCACAGGTCAGATCGCAGGAGGAATCCAGCACGTCCATCATGCCCATGGAAAGATCCAGCTGCTCCTGGCAGGGGATGCCGCGGCTCATATTCAGGTGCATGCCCAGGGCCTGCACCTTTTTATACTGCGCATTGAGCTCCTCCAGTTCCATCCGCAGTTCTTCCGGGGTTCTTTCGCTGTAAGGCTTCATCGCGTTATCCCTTTCTTTCCCGTGTGATCCGGCCGTCATGCCGCATAAACAAGCAAAATCCGCGGATGCATGCCCGCATCCTTGCGCTGCCTGGATGCAGGCATACATCTGATTCATGCAGTTTATCACAACAGCCGATGAATTTCAAGCCCACTGCCCGGTAAGAATCTATGCATTTTTCCGCATGAAGTTTCCATTTGATGCAAAAAAGCCCGCCGGCAGACTGGCCAGCGCCCCGCCTTGACAAACAGGCCTTTCGGCGGTATGCTAAACACGCGTATTGAACCAACGATACTGTTATTCCCTGCCGTCCTGATATACGGAGGTGAACCATGAAAAGACTTGCCTGCCTGATGGTTCTTTCAGCGCTGTTGCTGAGCCTGCTGCCTTTGCGCACCCTGGCCGCGCCGGCAGTTTCCGATGTGATGTGCGTGGTCAATTGCTCCGAATGGGTGTCCCTCCGGCAGTCGCCCGACACCAAGTCCAAGCGCCTGGCCCAGGTAAGGCTGGGAGAATTGGTCAATTTCTGCGCCGCTGTGTCGGATGATTTTATCCAGTGCAATTATCACGGCTCCACAGGCTATATCCTTTCCAAATACCTGAAAACCACCGCTTTCACCAATGCGGATGAAATCCTCTACAACCAGATGGTGGTGAACGCAGCCGAATGGGTGTCTCTCCGGGAGCTTCCCGACACCAAATCCAAGCGCCTGGCCCAGGTGCCCGTGGGCGGCATTGTCACCTCCTGCGTGAAGGAGGATAACTTTGTGCTGTGCACGTACAAGAAAAAAACGGGCTATATCCCATCGGAATACCTGAAAAAAGCCAATTATACCGTGGGCGCCCAGGATACCAAGGTGGTGAATAAAGCCAAAGCCAACGGCTACCGCGCCTATCAGCAGCCCATGGAAGTGGTCAACTGCAAGGATTGGGTCTCCCTGCGGGAAAAGGCTTCCGCTTCCTCCACCCGGCTGGCCAAAGTGCCCCTGGGGTCCTTTGTCAGCAGCTGCGTGCAGGTATCGCAGAATTTTGTTTACTGCAAATACCGGAACATCTGGGGCTATATCCAGACAGATTACCTGAAATCCCACGACGCGCCGAGAGCGACGGCAACCCCGGCGCTCATGGCCGTCCCGGCCGTGACCAGTCCCACCTATGTCCCGGTGACAACGGCCGCTCCGTTTGGGACGGGCATTCCGCTTCCGACGGTCCTGCCGGCTGTAACGGTCCTGCCGAACGTGATATCCAGCCAAACCTGGACGGCTTTGCCGGCGGCAACGCAAGCCCCCGGTACGCCCGGCAGCAAAACGGTGTTTGACTATCTGCCCGCTCTGCCTCCCTATACCGCTTTCCTCTCTGCCGGCGAAACGGTGCTGACTCATCACGCCGCCAACGGCTATACGGTGGCGGTGCAGCGGGCCTTCGGCGAGTCCAAAGAAGAAATCATGGCCGTTTGCTATGATTCCGCGGCCCAGGCGGTCTGGCAGACGGCCGACAGCGTGGATGAAATCGGCGAATTGTTTGCCACCAACGCTTTTATCGCGGGCACCGAGGAAAGCCCTTTGCTGGTGATGTTCACAGCCGGCAAAGGCTTTGCCGCCTACGAGATCGGCGCGGAGAAAAACGTGCGCTGGGCGCTGCAGGAAGGCGCGGCGCTGGAGGTTTCCGGCGACATCATCGCAAAAATAGACGCCGACGGCACCATCTATGTGATCGGCTATCAGGATTCCGCGCCGGTGTGCATTGCCCCGGACGGCCAGTGGAAATGGACGGCCGTGAATGACAATCCGGAGGTTTACTGGCCCACCGGCATCGAGATCCTGGAGGACCGCATCGAAGTGTATTACGACACGCCGCTGGATCAGGGAATGCTGTGCGACGTGCTGGCCTACGGCAAAGACGGCAATATCCTGGTATCCCAGCGAAAGCCCAGGAAATAAGAAGCAGGATTGGAGCACGAGGAGAACCTATGAGCCGGAAATACATTTATGAAACCCACATGCACACTTCCCAGTCCAGCCTTTGCGGCCGCACCCCGGGCCGGGAATATATCCAGCGGTATATCGACGAAGGCTATGCCGGCATCATTATGACCGATCATTTTTACCGGGGCAACTGCGCAGTGGACCGCACCCTGCCCTGGAGAGATTTTGTCCGCGCTTTCATGGCCGGCTATGAGGACGCCCGGATAGAGGGAGAAAAGCGGGGGTTTCCGGTATTTTTCGGCTGGGAGGAGATCGGAAGAGCACACGTCTGA
>CAZQAM010000066.1:0-7222 GCA_964591355.1 uncultured Oscillospiraceae bacterium | reverse complement strand
ATACTCCTCCCCTACGATCTCAATGCCCGTTATTTCCGGCATCACCGTCAGGGTGGTTCTGGCAATGACGCGGTTGCCCGTGTATGCCGTCAGCATCGTGGCGCCCGCCTTCAGAGGCGTCACGGAAACGGAGCCGTCGGGATTGCGCTTCAGCTGGGCGATTTTTTTATTGCGCACTTTCCAGGTCAGCGCCTGGCCCAGCCCGGAAGGCACGGTGGTCGCCGAAAGGACAAGGGGATTCTCCCCGCCCAGGAAAACCAACGGATTGCTGGGCCTGATGGAAGCCCGGCGAATGGGAGGATATACCAGCACGTCGTATTCCGCCCGGGTACCGAAGGTCTTCGATTGGCAGATCACTTTGATCCGCGTGCCCTTCCTGACTTTTGCCGTCGTGGTCAGCAGGCCTTTTCCGTTGATCTTCACCAGCGAAGCGTCCACTTTTTTGCCGTTATCCATCTGAACGGACCAGGCGACATGGTCGTTCCCCGCCTGGGCGCTGATTTTGTCGGGCGCGGCAAAGGTGGCCTTGAACTGCATTCTGCCCCCGGCGGGCAGCACATGTTTGTTCAGATTGCATTGGATGGACAGCGCGGCGTCCTCCAGGGTAATTTCCCCACTGTTTTCGGGCGTGCTTTCCTCCGCGGCAGGCGTCTGCTCTGAGAAAGCGCATTCCATTGCCATCCCCGCCAGCAGCGCCAGCGCCGCCAGGATCAGCATCGTTCTTTTCCAGCGCGTCATCCCGTTTCCCCCTTGTTCCCGGATTTCCTTTTCTTCCCAGCAGATTGTATGCTTTTTTTGCCCTCCAGTCAAGGGAAAGCAGCATCAATTCCGGAAAAAAACCACCAGTAATAGTGGTTTCTTCCCGATTTTTCCACAGCATCGTGCGTCAGGTCTTTGCATTTCAAGGAAAAGTATGGTATACTATATGTTGTGGTTTTGCGCGCATACCGCGCCTTAAATCACGGAAAGGACGGAAGCATCAATATGGCGCAATCGTACGACGCAGGCAGTATCAAGGTGCTGGAGGGGCTGGACGCTGTGCGCATGCGGCCCGGCATGTACATCGGCTCCACCGGCAGCCGGGGCCTGCATCATTTATTATGGGAAATCGTGGACAACGCCATCGACGAAGCCATGGGGGGATTTGCCACCGAAGTGGCGGTGACGCTGCATAAGGACGGCTCCGCCTCCGTATGGGACAACGGCCGGGGCATGCCGGTGGACAATCATCCGGTGCTTGGCATCCCGGGCGTGGAAGTCATTTTTACCCGGCTCCACGCCGGCGGCAAATTCGGCAATGAAAACTACGCTTATTCCGGAGGCCTCCATGGCGTGGGCGCGTCGGTGGTGAACGCGCTGTCGAAGTGGCTCACGGTGGATATTTTCCGGGACTGGAGCCATTATTCCCAGCGCTATGAAAACTGGTTCGACCCCAAGGAAAAAAAGTGGATGGCCGGGCATCCCGTAACGCCCCTGGAAAAGCAGGGCAATACCCGCAAGCGGGGCACGCTGGTGCGCTTCCTGCCGGACGATACGGTGTTTGAGGAAACCGCCTTTGTTGGCGATACCGTGCGCCGCCGCCTCCGGGAACTGGCCTACCTGAACAAGGGGCTCAAAATCTCCTTTACCGATGAAAGGACCCGGGAAGAAGGCAAGGCGTACTGTGAATTCTGCTTTGCCGGCGGCATCATCGACTATGTGAAATTCCTCAACCGTGACAAGACCCCCATTCACGGCGACCCCATTTATTTTGAAGGCAGGCGGGAGGATATCCTCTGCTCCGCCGCCATCCAGTATACCGACGGGTACACCGAATCCTTCTTTTCCTATGTCAACAACATCCCTACCGGCGAAGGCGGCACCCACGAAACGGGCTTCCGCGCCGCGGTGACAAAGGTGCTCAACGACTACGCCCGGAAGATCGGCGCCCTGAAGGAAAAGGACAACAATCTGGCAGGCGAGGATTTCCGGGAGGGCATCACGGTGGTGCTGACCGTGATGGTGAAAAACCCCCAGTTCGAAGGCCAGACCAAGGGGCGCCTGGGCAATACCGAGGTGCGCCCCGCGGTGGAGGCCATCGTCACGGAAAAGCTCTACGAATTCCTGGAGGATCTCAAAAACCAGGATCTGGGGCAGAAAATCATCGAAAAAGCCGTCAAATCCGCCAAGGTGCGGGAAGCCACCCGCAAGGCCAAAAACCTGGCCCGGGCAAAGAACGAGCTGGAAGCCGCGCCTTTGGTTGGCAAATTATCCGCCTGCACCGGCCGCAAAGCCGTGGAAAACGAACTGTTCATCGTGGAGGGCGACAGCGCCGGCGGCAGCGCCAAGCAGGGAAGGGACCGGCGGTTCCAGGCCATATTGCCTCTGCGGGGCAAGCCCCTCAACGCCGAAAAGAAGCGCATCGACCAGGTGCTGGCCAACGAAGAATTCCGCTCCATCATCACGGCGCTGGGCACCGGCATCGCCGAAGATTTTGACCTGGATTCCCTGAAATACCACAAGGTGATCATTCTGGCCGACGCCGACCAGGACGGGGCCCACATCCGCTCCATTCTGCTCACCTTCTTCTTTCGCTACATGCGGGATCTGGTGGCCGACGGCCATGTATACATCGGCATGCCGCCCTTGTACGCCATCAAAAAGAACAGCGGCATCCAATACGCCTACGACGACCGGGAACTGAAAAAGCTGACCCAGGGCCAGCGGGGCTATACCCTGCAGCGCTACAAGGGCCTGGGCGAAATGAACCCGGAGCAATTGTGGGAAACCACCATGGATCCGCAGAACCGCAAGCTCATGCAGGTGACCATTGAGGACGCCGCCGAGGCCGATTCCCTCATCACCGTGCTGATGGGCGACAAGGTGGAGCCCCGCCGGGAATACATCATCGAGCACGCCGAATTCAACAAGGCCGATCATTTCGACAAGCAGATCGAGCAGATGCCTGCGGCGCTTGAGAATCATCCGGCCGGAACCGCCGCGGCTTTCTCCTGAAAATAACCACCCTCATTCCGTTTGGAGGAATTCTCTATGGCCAAGCAGCCCCCCGCACCCGCACCGCGGGATATCATCCAGACCCCTCTGGAGGAAGTATTGCATCAGAGCATGATGCCTTACGCCGAATATGTGATCCTGGAGCGCGCCATCCCCCGGGTGGAGGACGGCTTAAAGCCCGTGCAGCGGCGCATCCTGTATACCATGCATGAACTGGGCCTGACGCCGGACAAGCCCCACCGCAAGTGCGCCCGCATCGTGGGCGACTGCCTGGGCAAATATCATCCCCACGGGGATACCAGCGTGTACGACGCGCTGACCCGCATGGCCCAGCCCTACAGCCTGCGGGGCGTGATGGTGGACGGCCACGGCAATTTCGGCTCCATCGACGGCGACAGCGCCGCCGCCATGCGGTACACCGAGGCCCGCATGGCTCCCCTGGCCCTTCAAATGCTGCGGGACATCGAAAAGGATACCGTGCCCTTCCGCCTGAATTTCGACGACACCCTGAAAGAGCCGGATCTTTTGCCCGCCCGCTTTCCCAACCTGCTGGTCAACGGCGCCAGCGGCATCGCCGTGGGCATGGCCACCAATATCCCGCCCCATAACCTCCGGGAAGTGACGGAAGCGGTCTGCCTGCAGATCGACGACGAAAATGTGCCGCTGGAGGAATTGATGCGCGTCCTGCCGGCCCCGGATTTTCCCACCGGCGGGGTGCTTCTGGATACCCCGGAGATCCGGGAGGCCTACGAAACGGGCCGGGGAAAACTGACGCTCCGGGCCAAGGTGACCATGGAAAACGGGCCCGCCGGCCGCACGCTGCTGGTGATCCACGAAGTGCCCTACGGCGTTGCGAAAGCCCAGATGCTGGAAAAGATCCTCAAACTCAGCGAGGAAAAGAAGGGGCAGCTGGGCTGCATCCACGATATCCGGGATGAGAGCGACCGCACCGGTATGCGGGCCGTCATCGAACTGAAGAAAGAGGCCAACCCGCAAAAGGTGCTGGCCACGCTGTACAAATACAGCGATCTGCAGGTCACCTTCGGGGTGAACATGGTAGCCGTGGCGGAAGGAAAACCTGTGCAGATGGGGCTGAAAACCTGCCTGGCCTACTTCATCCGGCACCAAAGGGAAGTGGTCACCCGCCGAACCCGCTACGAACTGGAGCAGGCAAAAGCCCGGGCCCATATTCTGCAGGGCCTGATCGTGGCGGTGGACAATCTGGACGAGGTCATCGCCCTGATCCGCAAAAGCAAAAACGGCAAGGAAGCGAAAGCCCGCCTGATGGAGCGCTTCGCCTTTACCGACGTGCAGGCCCAGGCCATCCTGGATCTGCGCCTCCAGCGCCTCACCGGCCTGGAGATCGAGGCCCTGCGCAAAGAATACGCCGATATTCTCAAGCTCATCGATACCCTGGAAGGCATCCTCAAAAGCGAAAAGAAACTGATGACCGTCATCAAAAAAGAGCTCCGGGAAATCGCCGAGCAGTTCGGCGATGAGCGCCGCACCGCGCTTTTGAAGGAAGCGCCGGAGGCAGCCCTGCCCGTGGAGGAGGAAGCGCCGCTGCCGGAAGAAGCCGTGGTATTCCTCACCCGGGGCGGCCAGCTGCGCCGCATGAGCCCCCGGAATTTCGAGAAAATGGATATGCCCGAAAAGGAGGCCGATATGGCCCGGTGGCTGTTCCACACCCAGACCGACCACACCCTGTATTTCTTCACCGACAAGGGGAACTGCTACCCCCTGTCGGTAGGCGTGCTGAATGAAACCAGCAAGCCCCGGGAGCGGGGCGGCGCGCTGACCTCGGTGCTGGCGGGGCTGGACAACGATGAAAAGTGCGTGTCCCTGCTTCTGATCACGCCGGGCAGCCTGATGGGCATGGGGGATCTTTTGTTCTTTACCAGGCAGGGCCAGGTCAAGCGCACCAGCGCCGCGGAATACGACGTGCGCCGGGCCAAATTCGCCGCCATGAACCTCAAGGGCGACGACAGGCTCCTGTGCGTCGTGCCCGCCGAGGAAGGCAGCGACATCGTGGCCATCACCCGCCGGGGCATGTGCATCCGCTATCCTCTGGATCAGGTGCCCGATATGGGCCGTGTCAGCGCCGGCGTCCGGGGCATGAAGCTGGATGAAGGGGATGAAGTGATCCTGGCCACGCCCCTGGCGGTGTCCGATCAGATTCTCCTGTTCACCGAGCGGGGCTATGCCAAGCGCCTGATGGGCGCCATGTTCGACGCCCAGGGCCGGGCCGGCAAAGGCGTCAAATGCGTTTCCTTCAATAAATCCGGTTCCACCGGCACCTATGTCGCCGCCGCCGCCCGGATTTCCTCCTCCCGTCCCTTCACCGTGCTGCAGCGGGGCGGCCTGATGACCCCCATGATGAGCGACGAATTGCCCTGCCAGGACCTGGGCGACAAGGGCAAGCCCACCGTCATGGCGGTGCTGGATGACGTGGTGGAAGATCTGATCCTGTAAGGAGGCGATCGTATGTTCCGGGAAATGGTCAGGAAAAACCAGCAGCTGTCCCAAGAGGCGTGTCTTTCTCTGCTGCGGGAGGAAAAGCGGGGCGTGCTTTCCGTGCTGGGAGACGAAGGCTACCCCTACGGCATGCCCATGAACCACTACTACAATGAGGAGGACGGCTGCCTCTATTTCCACTGCGGCAGGCAGAAGAGCCACCGCACCGACGCGCTGACGCGCTGCGGCAAAGCCTCCTTCTGCGTTTTTGACGCGGGGTACCGCCGCGAGGGCGAATGGGCGCTGAACGTGAAAAGCGTGATCGTGTTCGGAAGCGTGGAAATCATCGACGACGCCGGCCGCATCGCCGATATTTCCGCGAAGCTGAGCCGGAAATTCACCGATGACGAAGCCTATATCCGCGCGGAAATCGAACGCGCCGGAAAAAGGACGCTGCTTTTGAAGCTGATTCCCGAGCACATTTGCGGCAAACTGGTGAATGAATCGTAAAAAGTGCTTGACAAACCTTTTCCCATCCCTTATAATACCTTTGTTTCAAGCAGAAGCTGCCCGCTTCTCTCCGATGCGAATTCCGTTTTGCACGGGTACAAGGCATTCTTTGAATTGAAGTTTGCTGTTGGCGGGTGGTTTCACCCGCCAATTTTTATTGGCACGATTTATGGGAGGTGTATCGACCATAGCCGCTGAATTGCTCATCAATGAAGAAATCCGTGACCGCGAAGTACGCGTCATCGGCGCGGACGGCGCGCAGCTGGGCATCCAGCCCATCCGGCGCGCCCTGGAATTGGCGGAGGAAGCGGGCCTGGATCTGGTCAAGATCGTGCCCACGGCCCAGCCCCCTGTCTGCAAGCTGATGGACTACGACAAGCACCGCTTCGAGCAGGCCAAGCGCGAGCGCGAAATGCGCAAGAACCAGAAAGTGGTTTCCATCAAGGAAGTGCAGCTTTCCGCCACCATCGAGGAAAACGACGTGGCCATCAAGGCCAAGAACGCCATCAAATTCCTTCAGGGCGGAGACAAGGTAAAGGTCTCCATCCGCTTCCGCGGGCGTCAGATCGCGCATTCCGATATTGGCCTCAAGGTGATGCAGGATTTCGCGGAGCGGACCAAAGATGTCAGCACGGTGGAACGCCGACCCCTGATCGAAGGGCGCAACATGATCATGATCCTGGCGCCCAAAGCGGAAAAAGCCAGCAAGGCCGAGCGTGCTTCGAAAGCACAGCAACAGCCCGAGGCATAACCCATTACTTTCCGGAAGGAGGAACTACTCATGCCCAAGCAAAAGACCCATCGCGGCGCCGCGAAGCGCTTCAGCCTGACCAAGACCGGCAAGGTGAAGCACAAGAAGATGAATGTGAACCACATTCTCAATAAGAAAACCACCAAGCGCATCCGTCATCTGCGCCAGGGCGGCACGCTGCAGAACAATGCCGAAGCCGCTACCATCCGCAAGCTGATTCCCTACAAATAAGCCATCGCCAAAGGAGGAACATAAATTATGGCACGTATTAAGAGGGCTGTGACCGCCCATAAAAAACGCCGCAAGGTGTTCAAGCTGGCGAAGGGCTACTGGGGAGCAAAATCCAAGCAGTACCGCACTGCCAGCGAACAGGTGCGCCGTTCCCTGCGCTATGCCTATACCGGCCGCAAACTGCGCAAGCGGGATTTCCGCCGCCTGTGGATCATCCGCATCAACGCCGCCGCCCGCCTGAGCGGCATGAGCTATAGATCGGAAGAGCACACGTCTGAACTC
>CAZQAM010000065.1:0-7233 GCA_964591355.1 uncultured Oscillospiraceae bacterium | reverse complement strand
ACCCTATCCTACACTCTTTCCCTACACGACGCTCTTCCGATCTATGATCTGGCTGAAGCGATCCTCGCAGGCCTTCTCCAGGGCGTCGACGACGATGCGCAGGGTCTTGATGCGGGCATATTTCTTGTCGTTGGATTCGATGATATACCAGGGCGCGTTTTTTGTGCTGGTCTTTTGCAGCATTTCATCCACGGCCACTTCATACTGGGGCCATTTTTCCCGGTTGCGCCAATCCTCTTCAGTGATCTTCCACTGTTTTTCCGGGGTATTCTGGCGGTCGGTAAAGCGGGCCAGCTGGGTATCCTGGTCGATATGGATCCAGAATTTGAGCACCACGGCACCCCAGTCGGTAAGCTGGCGCTCGAACTCATTGATTTCGTTGTACGCCCTTTGCCAGTCCTTTTCGGAGCAGAAGCCCTCCAGCCTTTCCACCATCACCCGGCCGTACCAGGTGCGGTCGAAAATGCAGATATGGCCGGAGCGGGGCAGCCTGGTCCAGAAACGCCAGAGGTACTGCCGGTTCAGTTCGTGGGGCTCCGGAGAGGCGATGGGCCGCACGTCAAACCCCCGGGGATCCAAAGGATACGCCACCCTGCGGATATTGCCGCCCTTGCCCGCAGCGTCCCAGCCCTCGTAGCAGAGCACCACGGGGATCTTTTTGCGGTAGATGATATTGTGCAGATCTCTGAGCTTATCCTGCAGCCTTTTCAGTTCCTTTTTGTATTCCGCATCCTCGATGACGGGGGACAGATCCACATCCTTGAGCTTGGGCATATCCAGCAGGGGGAAATCCTCCTCAAAGGGCTCGCCCACGTAGCGGCCCGCCTCCAGCGCCTTGCCGATCCGGTTGGTCAGCAGCTTCATGGCGTCGCGCACGGCGATCCTGCGGTTGCTGCCGTCCAGGATATGCCATTTGACGCTGCCGGAAGTGGCGCCCATGAATTCGTCATACGCATCCAGGAAGCGCTTGTATTCCCTGTGCTGCCACAGATCCTCCTCTGTGACGCGCCATTCGGTCTCTGCCCTCTCCGCCAGGGCCTGCAGCCGCTGGAACTGATCCTCCTTGTCGATATGCACGAAGATTTTCAGCACCAGGTATCCCCCGTCCCGCAGCTGGCGCTCAAACTCATTGACCTGGCGCACCCGGCGCTTGTATTCCTCCCGGGTAATCTCCCGATGCAGGTATTTGCGGATGACGCATTCCATCCACCCGGAATCCAGGAACATGATTTTCCCGTTCTCGGGAATCGCCGCCGCATAGGGATAGAGGAAGGGATACCGGGCTTCGGTTTCCGGCACGATGGCCGGGGAGACCACATTATAAAAACGGGGGTCAATTTCGCTGATGAGCTCCTTGATCAATCCGCCCTTGCCCGCGGCGGCCCAGCCCTCGATGAGCACCAGCACCGGCAGCTTCTGATCCCGCAGCGCCTGCTGCTGGCCCAGCAGTTTTTCCCGAAGCTCCTTGATTTCCTTTTTGAGCTGGTCCTTTCCTTCCGCTTTCTTTTTTTCAAAATCCTTCAGCATTCAGTTTTCCTCCAGTCCATATGCCATACACGGAAAACAAAGCCGCGTATGATGATTGTATCTTTGTTCCCATTATATCCAAATTTTCCCGGAAAAGCAAGCGTCCCGCAGATTCCGCTCGACAAAAACTCCGCGCTTTTTACAATTTCGGCAGAATGGCCCCGTGCCGCCCGGCAGATCAAAAACGCTTTGCCCTCTATTCCTATGAAACGGCAAGGGCCGTCATGATCTGTTTCCCCGCCGCCTTGACGAAGGAGGGCGCTTCCCGTATAATAAGGGCAGCATTTTTCGTTCATAAGGAGGCACTGCAAATGAATACCGCCAACCGTCGGCAGATGATGGAAGAAATCGACCGGGTCATCGCCCGCGGCCCCTATCAGGACAATTGGGTTTCCCTGTCCCATTACGAAGTGCCTGCCTGGTACAGGAACGCCAAATTCGGCATTTTCATCCACTGGGGCGTGTATTCTGTGCCCGCCTTCAACAATGAATGGTATCCCCGGAATATGTACATCCAGGGCTCCCCGGAATACGAGCACCATATCAAAACCTACGGCCCGCACAGGAATTTCGGCTACAAGGATTTCATTCCCCTGTTCAAGGCGGAGAAATTTGATCCTGACGCCTGGGCGGCGCTGTTCGAGGAAGCCGGGGCCCGGTATGTGATCCCGGTAGCGGAGCACCACGACGGCTTCCAGATGTACAAAAGCGACCTGTCCAAATGGAACGCCGCCGAAATGGGCCCCTGCCGGGACACCACCGGGGAACTGCAGGAAGCCCTGCGCCGGCGCGGCATCCCCATGGGCGTATCCAGCCACCGGTTCGAGCACTGGTTCTTCCTGGGTGAGGGAAGGAATTTTGATTCCGATATTCATGACCCTCTGGAGCGGGGGGATCTGTATTGGCCTTCCGTGGCCGGGGTCATGGATTTCAACGATATCGAAAGCCAGCCGGCGCCCAGCGCGGCATACTGCGAGGACTGGCTGCTGCGCTGCTGCGAGATGGTGGACCGCTTCCATCCCCCGGTATTCTATTTCGACTGGTGGATCCACCAAACCGTGCTGCGGCCTTACCTGAAGAAATTCGCCGCATATTATTACAACCGCGCGGCGGAGGGCGGATGGCCCGCCGCCATCAATTACAAGCATGATTCCTTTATCTTCGGCAGCGCCGTGCCCGACGTGGAGCGGGGCCACTTTGCCGATGTGAAGCCCTTCTTCTGGCAGACCTGCACCGCCATTGCCAAAAACAGCTGGTGCTACACGGAGCAGAACCAATACAAAACGCCCTACACCCTGGTGTGCGATCTCATCGACGTGGTGAGCAAAAACGGCGCCATGCTCCTGAACGTGGGCCCCAAGGCGGACGGCACCATCGGCCCCGAGGACACCGCGGTGCTCCGGGCCATCGGGCGGTGGCTGAAAGCAAACGGCGAAGCCATGTACGATACCCGGGTATGGAAGATCCCCCAGGAGGGCCCCACCCGGGCGGAAGAAGGCCACTTCGCAGAAAAGGATATCCAGTATACGCCCCGGGACATCCGGTTCACCGTGAAGGAGGATCGCCTCTACGCCACGGTGCTCTCCTTCCCCGACGATGGCGGCGTGACGGTGGAAGCCCTGGCCCAGGGCGGCGCCCATCCGTTCCTGGGGGTGGTCCGGGATGTCCGGGTGCTGGGATATGATCAGGCCCCTGCCTGGCGCCGGGATGAACGGGGCCTGCACATTTCCGCCCCCTTCGTCCGCAGCGATATGCCGGTGGTCTTCCGCATCACGCTGGACTGACCGACCGCCGGTTCCCTGCCGTTTTCTTGCCCGTTTGAACACTTCCAGAGGCTAATTTTTGGCTAATCGGTACATCGAAAACGTTTCCATTTTAGTCAGGCCGGACAATTTTTCACCATTCCGCCTATTGTCTTTTTTCCCGGAATGCTCTATAATGTGCCCGCGCCGGGGCCGGAAGAAAATGAACCCGGCGCATCGGAGGAACCATGAGCAGACAGGAAGCCACTGAACAATACGGCCTGGCCCTGAAGCTGGGCAAAAAATATTACAACAGCTGCATTTCCCAGGGAGTCACGCCTTATCCCCTGGTGCTGGATGAGATCCTCTCCGGCGTGCAGACCGCGGGAAGCGTGAACCTGGGCCTGGTGGAGATCCCCGCGGAAAGGATCGTTGGCACCTACGCCGCGGGGCGCAAGGCGGCCTTCGCGGGCAATTTCATGCCCTTGCTGGATTTCAACACCGAATTTTCCAACAAATGGATCGATCTTTGTTACGCTCACCTGGATGAAAACGGCATCCGCGATCCGGTGACGGCCTATGAATACCTGGGAAAATTCTACATTCAGGAGGGCAACAAGCGGGTCAGCGTGCTCAAGAGCTTTGACGCGCCCACCATTCCCGGCCACGTGACCAGGATCCTTCCCGTCCGGACGGAGGATCCCGAAATCCAGCGCTATTACGAATTTCTGGGGTTTTACAAAGCCAGCCGCCTTTACCTGGTGTCTTTCTCCCAGCCCGGGGGCTACGCGAAGCTGCAGGCGGCGCTGGGCTTTGCCCCGGACCAGGAATGGTCAGACGACGACAGGCGCTCCTTCAGCGCGGAATTCCGGCGTTTTTCGGAAGCCTTTGACCAATTGAACACGGAAAAGCTGCCTTTGACGGCGGGAGACGCCCTGCTGGTGTACCTGCAGGTGCATCCCTATGCCGATCTGAAGGGAAAGACCGCGGAGGAGATCCGGCAGGTGCTGCAGACCCTGTGGCCCGACGTGCGGCTGCTGTCCCAGGGCACGCCCATCTCCGTCAGTTCCGAGCCCGCCCCCGCGGAAAAGCGCATCCTGCCCCGGCTTTTCGGCACGCCGAAACTTCACGCGGCGTTCATTTACGATTTCGATCCGCAGAAAAGCGCCTGGGCCTCCGCCCACGAAATGGGGCAGAAGCATCTGCAGGCCGTGCTGGGCGAGGAAATCACCGTTTCCGCGCACCTGGTGGAGGCGTCCGCAGACGAAACCATGGAGCAGGCGGTGCAGCAGGGAGCCAACGTGTTTTTCGCCACCTCCCCTTCCCTCATTGACGCCTGCCGCCGCCTGGCCGCGCAGCATAAGAATATCGCCGTTTACAACTGTTCCCTTTCGATGCCCTACGCCGGGGTGCGCACGTATTACTGCCGCATCCATGAGGGCAAATACATCACCGGCGCCGTGGCCGGCGCCATGGCGGAGGGCAACCGCATCGGCTATGTGGCCAATTATCCCATCATGGGCGTGCCCGCGGGCATCAACGCCTTTGCCCTGGGCGCCAAGCTGACCAATCCCCGGGCCAGGATCGAGCTGAAATGGAGCTGCCTGCCCGGCGATCCCGTCCGGGAATTCATGGACGAGGGGATCAACGTGATTTCCAACCGGGATGCTGACGGCGCCAGGCCGCACCTGGCCCGGGATCTGGGCGCCTATCAGGTGAATCCGGATGGCTCCCTGCGTTCCCTGGCCTCTCCCCGGTGGAACTGGGGCAAGTATTACGAGCAGGCCGTCCGCACCATCATGCAGAACGGCATCGAATCGGTGCGCGGCAGCGGCAAAGCGGTCAGCGACTGGTGGGGCCTGAGCACAGGCGTTGTGGATGTGGATATCGATGAAACATTGCCCAACGGCGTGACGCAGCTGGCCAATTTCCTCAAGCAGGGCATCAAAAATGAAGAGATCGACCCGTTCCTTCGGCCCATCACGGATCAGCAGGGCCGTGTCGTCAGCGACGGGACCCGGCGCTTTTCCCCGGAAGAGCTCATGGGCATGGACTGGCTGTGCGACAATGTGGACGGCCTGATCCCCGGCTTTGACGATTTGCTGCCCCAGTCCCAGAGCCTGGTGCGCCTGCTGGGCCTCTACCGGCAGTCCATTCCGCCCATTACAGAAGACAAAAACGCTGTGAGGTAAGCGCCAATATGAAGATCCTGCTGATCGCCGATGAGGAAAGCCGCTCCCTGTGGGATTATTACCAGCCCGAAAAACTGCAGGGGGTGGATCTGATTCTGTCCTGCGGCGATCTGAAGCAGGAATACCTGGAATTTCTGGTCACCATGGCCGGAAAGCCTCTGTATTACGTGCACGGCAATCACGATAAAGGCTACGTCAGTTTTCCCCCGGAAGGCTGCGACTGCCTGGAGGATCAATTGGTGAATTTCCGGGGCATCCGCATCCTGGGCCTGGGAGGCTGCATGCTCTACAACAACGGGCCTTTCCAGTACACCGAGCAGGAAATGGCCCAGCGCATCCGGCGGCTTCAGCCCCGGATCAAAAAAGCCAGGGGCGTCGATATCATCATCGCCCACGCGCCGCCCCGGGGGTACGGCGACGCGCCGGATCACGCGCATCAGGGCTTTGAGGCCTTCCTTCCCCTGATGGAAGCCTGGCGCCCCCGGTACCTGATCCACGGCCACGTCCATCAAAGCTACGGCCATGCCCAGCCCCGGGAGCAGCGCTGCGGGGATACCACCGTGTTCAACGCCGTGGGCTGGCATATCCTGGAGATCGATCCCCTGCCCGGCGTCAGCACCGGGCCGGAAACGAAAAAAGGCTTGGGGGGGTTCTTTCATCGAATGGGATAACAAAATAACATACAGACAGGAGAGACCGCCATGCAGTTCATCCATGAGGATCAGGCCCTTCTTTGCCGCCGGCAGGGAGAAACGCTCAGGATCGAGCCCTGGGGCCGGGACGCCCTGCGCATCCGCGCCACCATGTATCCCGCCTTTTCCGGGCAGGACTGGGCCCTGACGGAAGCCCTGCCCCCGCAGAAGGCCGCGGTTGAATTCTTTGAGGAGCAGCGCCGGGAGGGCGACGGCAGCATCCGCGCGTATCCCGCCGCCCGGATCACCAACGGCCGCATCAGCGTCACCGTGAATTTCGGCGGGGTCATGACCTTTTACCGGGACGGGAAAAAGATCCTCCGGGAGCATTACCGCAATTACGGCCCTTCCATCACCAGGGAAAGCCACTGCATGAAGGTGGTGAACCGGGAATGGCTGCCTTATCCCGGCGGGGATTACAAACTGACCGTGCGCTTCGAGCCCAACGACGGAGAGAAACTCTTCGGCATGGGCCAGTATCAGCAGCCTTACATGGATCTGAAAGGCTGCGTGCTGGACTTGAAGCAGCAAAACAGCCAGACCACCGTTCCTTTCCTGGTGTCCTCCCTGGGCTACGGCCTCTTGTGGAACAACCCGGCGGTGGGCCAGGTGTCCTTCGGCAAAAACGTCACCGAATGGAAGGCAGACTGCTGCAAGGATATGGATCTGTGGATCACGGCGGCGGAGGATCCCAAAGGGCTGCTTGATCGCTATACCGCGGTCACCGGCCGTGCTCCCATGATGCCGCCGGAATACATGGGGTTCTGGCAGTGCAAACTGCGCTACCGCACCCAGGAGGAAGTGCTTTCCATCGCCCGGAAATACAAGGCGCTGGGCATCCAGCTGGATGTGATCGTCATCGACTTTTTTCACTGGACCCTGCAGGGCGACTGGAAATTTGACAAAACCTACTGGCCCAATCCCAAGGCCATGATCGATGAACTGCACGGGATGGGCATCAAAGTGATCGTATCCGTATGGCCCAGCGTGGACAGGCGCAGCGAAAACTTCCAGGAGATGGCGGAGCGGGGGTTGAGATCGGAAGAGCGTCGTGTAGGGAAAGAGTGTAGGATAGGGTGT
>CAZQAM010000064.1:5542-7373 GCA_964591355.1 uncultured Oscillospiraceae bacterium | reverse complement strand
CCGTTTTCATACATCAATACCAGCTTATCCGTCCGTCCGGAAAGCTTGAAGCGGCCGTAATGAATCAGATTGTACTTGCTGTAAGCAAAGTTATAGCTGTTAAAGCGCTGCGCAACATCCGCCACAACTCCCCCGTAGGAGCTGGCGCCCTCCATCATGCAGATGAAAGAGCCCTCCGCGCGGCTCATGCCGAACACGGCAAAAGCGTTTTCCGTTTCGGAGACTGCTTCAGTCCGCTCGTTTCCGTAATCCCAGCCGTAGAAGTTGGCGTAATAGCTGCCCTGGGACAGTTTGCCGTTGTTATACCGGATAAGCCCGCCGCTGCCTTCGGGAATCAGAATGAAGCCGTTTTGATCGGTTCCTGCCGCGCCGAACATGGGGAGGACGGACACGTAGGTCAGCGGATAATTCGCTTCATAAGTGAAAGCTGAATAGGGCACTTCCACGACCAGATCGTTTTCCTCAAGACGGTAAATCATCGAAGCGTTGAAGATGGGGCCATTGTTTTCCTTCCTGGCCGCGACGTTCAGTTCGTCCTGTTCAAATTCTTCCTGCGTATATCCGGCTTTCTTGAAATACCCCTCGATTTTCTCCTTGTTCTGCGGGGTCGTGTTGGATTTCAGGATATAGAGGGACTGGGTTTCCAGCGAAGGATAAGCGGCCAGCAATTCTTCCTGATTGTCCGCTTTTTTCAGCTTCTTCTCATCCATCAGAGAATAGTAAGTGGCTACTTTTTTCTTGTCCCCGGATGACATTCTGCCGGTGATCTCTTTGTAATGCTCCTCCGTGATCGCGGACGGAATCATATAATTCCGCTCGATTTTGCCAATCGCGTAATCCACCCGGATCGTATGGTCGTCCACCCGGGTGATCTGATAATTCTGGTTGGCAATGGAATAGCGGTAATTGTTCAATTCCACTTCGCCGCCAGTATTCGTATAGGTGATGGTCATCGTCGAGGAAAGAAATTCCTTGTTGACGCCGCCGGCAATCGGGTCCTTTTCCGCGTCCGGAGGATTGGAATACCATATCTGACCGTTGGCTTTGTTGAGCACCTGAAACTGCGATGTTTTGCCGTCCATCTCAAAGCGCAGCGCCTGATTCTCGATGATGATGGGCTTCTGATCTCCATCGTAATTGATGACCCGGGTGTCTCTTCCGGTGGAAGTATCCCGGACGCTGTAGATGGGGACGAACACAAAAACGATCAGCGCAGTCAGCGCAAGGATTCCAATCAGCCAAGGCAGCAGGCGGCGGATAATTGACTTCTTTTTTCTCATATATCCTCCCTCCTTAATTCAGCCTGAAAACAATCTCACGATAAAAACTGACGAAAAAGGCGAGCGCGTCGCTGAGCAGGCTGAAAAATACCAGCATCAGAAAAAGGATAACACAGGCGCCGACCACGGTGACAATGATGAAGATGAAGGTTTTTCCGGGGCTGTAGTCGTGAACCTCCATCAGGCCCACAAACACCAGAAACACGCACCAGATCACGCTGATGCTCAGGAAAACGCTGTAAAAGCTCGCTTCTTCAAAGGTCAGCCCGTTGCTGACCAGGACCATCGGCAGCTGGATCAGCGAATAAGGCACCAGCGCATAGCACATGGCCATATAAATGTCTTTGAACCGGCCCTTCCCTTCAAACAGCGTAGTCATGGCCCAGTTTGCCACGCACAGGACGAGAAACGGCAGCAGCAGCGATCCGGCTTCTTCAAACAGGTTGATATGCTGAATCGGGGCGGAAATAAACTGAAAGTTGGTGCAGATCAGCTTCAGGACCCGGGTCAGAAGAAACAGGAAAAGGAAGGTGTTGGCCGCAGCGATGCTT
>CAZQAM010000064.1:0-5532 GCA_964591355.1 uncultured Oscillospiraceae bacterium | reverse complement strand
CCCGGTTTTCATGCGTCAGATCCCAGAAGCCGTCAAATGGATGCGTGATTACATGCAGGGCAAACTTCAAGGACTGGAGATACCTGTTCATCCAGGCGTTGATTTTCCCTTTGCTGTCAGCCTTCGCCCGCTCAGTGATGGACCTTGTTGTGCTCATGCATCATCACCTCCCACTTCATTTTTTTCACCCTGCCGAGGATTAGCGGTATGATGAGGACTGCCGCAAGAATCAGCACGATCCACAGAATGTTCTTCTCGATCCAAATCTTTCGGTATTGCTTGAAGGCGCGGCCGTAATCCTCCCGGTCATGCGCCCGTTTGAAATAACCCATGGCTTCTTCGTACCGCTCCTGCCTCAAAAGGGACCGCCCGATACCGCGGAATGCCAGGGAATAATTCGCGTTGAGCTTCATCACGTTCTGCCAAAGCTCCGCGCTTTTTTCATATTCGCCGCTGAGGTATGTATTGGTTGCGTTGTAAATCATCTGTCCGTATTCGGTGGGCGTGAATACCGTTACGCTGTTTTTCAGCCCGTCCAGCACCATGAGATTATAGCCCATGTGCTCAAGCCCGGTGGGCCGGCTGAACGCGCCGTCCGCATTCCCCTTGGTCCCAAAGGCCCACAGCATAACCCCCTGGCTGTCATAAGCAAAGAGACGGCCGCGGATCTTATCGACGGCAATATAGATTTCATTGTCCAGCGCTGTGATATCCGTCAGCTTGCTGGGGCCGTACTGAATGCTTTCGGATTTCCAGTAAAGATCGCCGATGGGCGGATAACGGTCGTTTTTGATGAGAATATCGTTGCCGATGCCGTTGAGCCGCCTGATCGGCTTCGCAGCGTCCCACATCAGATCATATTCGCTGAAAACCGTATTGGTCGCATAGATGAACCCCTTATCATCAATATAGAGGTTTTCATATTCCGTCGGCACAAAGCTGGTGGTGGCGGCGCGCTGTTCCTTGGACATGAAATAGCGCTTCCAGATATAATCCGTCATGTTCACTTTAACGGGGTTGGAGCCGATATATCCGGTGAAGGCCGTATCGTTTTCGTACTTCAGGAAGCCTTTGTTGACGTTGGTTGCCAGCACATACAGCCTGCCCGCCACATCGACGGTGATTTTGGACGGCAGAAAATCGGAGCTTTGATTGAACGTGGAATCCGTCGGCTTCACAAAAACTTTGATGAAATTCAGCGCCTTGTCCGCCATGACAACCCGGTGGTTATTGTAATCGGCCAGATAGATGTTTTCCTCTTCATCGACAAAAATATCCGTCGGCCCATTGAATGAGGCGGGTTCCGCGCCCTGGATTTCCGTAATGATCCGGGTCAGGGAAACGCTGCTGCCTTCCACCCGCAATTGCAGGACGCGGTTGTTTCCCGTATCAACCACATACAGATCCTTGTTCCGCACAAAGATTCCCTGGGGATTGTTGATCCGGATATTGTTCAGGTTTTCAAGGCCCAGGCTTGAACTGTCGATGACCGTCTGCACCCGGTAGGGACATCTGAACGTCGCCCCAGTAGTCATAAATGTACGAATAGGAAGTGCTGAATCCGTCATCCTTCATGCTGTAGCTGTCATCCGCATACGCGGCGGACAGGGACAGAAGAATGACAAGAAACAGCAGAAAGGAAAATGCCTTTTTCATCATCTTTCTCCCCTTCCTTATTCCTTGATACCGGAAGAAGCCATGGTCTCCAGGATCCGGCTCTGACTGAAAACAAAGATGAGAATCGGCACGGCGACGATGATCACATTGGCCGCCGCCATCTGGCCTGTGCGGGCAATGCCGCCGGCCTGGATCTGCTGCAGCGCGTAGACCAGAGTCTTTTTCGCCTCGGAATAGATGACCGTGCTGGCGCTGGTGTTCCACAGGCTCTGGACGCTGAAAATGATCATGGTGAGCCAGGCAGGCTTCACATTGGGCATCACGATATTCCAGAAGATGCGGAACTGCCCGGCCCCGTCAATGGTGGCCGCTTCGATGAGAGCGGTGGGCAGCCCTTCCATGAACTGTTTCATCAGGAACAGCCCGATGGGGGCCGCAAAGGCAGGCAGGATCAGGGCCCAGTAGGTATCCACCATGCCAAGACGGCTGAGGATCAGGTAGTTGGGAATCCCCGTGACGTAGCCGGAGAACATGAGGCAGGTGGTGACCACCGAAAAGAACAGTTTTCCGCCAGGGAATTCATACTTGGCCAGCACGAAAGCCGCCATGCTGGCGATCACCAGGTGGCCGAAGGTGCCCACAAAGGTGATCAGCACCGTATTCACGAGATACCGGCTGAAAGGCACCCAGCTCTGCCCCATGGTGACAAACAGATCGGAAAAGTTGTCACTGGTGGGATGCTGGGGCCATACGGGCGGCGGAAAACGGAACAATTCATCCAGGGGCTTCAGGCTGGAACCGATCAGATAGATCAAAGGGAAGATCATCATCACGCCGATGATCAGCAGCATCAGATATATGCCAACATCGCCCATGATGGAGCGGTTGGGGTGCCGTCTCTGGATCAGATGATGCTTCGGTTTCTGGATTTTTTCACCCCGGAGCTCCGCCAGGCGGCGAAGTTCCTCACCCCGGGTGATGACCCGCACCGGCTTATCCGTCCAGTTTTTGTCCATGTGGCTGTACAGTTTCAGTCCCTGGCTCAATTCAAAGACGTACCGGCTGTCATCCTTGAGGATAACGGTGATCTGGCTGGCGGTTCCGCCCAGGCGGATATTGTCCATCCGGTGCAGCCGGCTGTAGTGCCATTCCACCAGGGGTTCTTCCTGCTTCTTGATGTAGAAAGCGGCCCCTGTTTCGCCGGCTACCAGGGTGCCCCGGTATTTTTTGCCTGAAATCAGTTTCAGCGTGCCGGAAGATTTGACCGTATTGATTTCACTCATATCAGGTGCCCACCCTTCCCAGCAGCGCGCTGATGGCTTTTTTGCACAGGATCATGACCAGGAACAGGAGCGTGGCGATGGCGCTGGCATAGCCCATTTCAAAGCGGCTGAAGCCGTAGTCATACAGGTGGGTGACCACCGTGCGCGCGGCATAATCCGTGGAAGGATACCCGCACAGGGCTCTGGGCACGTCGCTGACGTTGAAGGCGGAGGTGATGCTCATGACGGCGCCAAAGAGCAGCATGGGCTTCATGCTGGGCAGGGTGATGTGGTACAGCTCCTGCCAGCGGTTTCGCACGCCGTCCACATACCCCGCTTCATACATGCTGCGGTCGATCCCCTGGAAACCGGCGACAAAGGAGAGGAAGCCGGTGCCCATGCTCATCCACAGGCTGACGATGATCACGATGGTCATCATATACCTGGGATCCAGCAGCCACAGGCGGGGCGCTTCAATGATGCCGAACTCCATCAGGATGGAATTGAACCAGCCGTAGGCATCGCCCCGGAAGATGATGGAAAACACCGTAAAGGCTGCCCCCGCGATGGACGGCGCATAAAACACGACCACCGCCACCGCCCGCAGCCATTTGGGCAATTCATTGATGAACCAGGCGAACAGGAAGGAAAGGATGTACCCGACGGGGCCGACAATCACGGCGATGACGAAGGTATTCTTGATGGACGTGAGGAACACCTCATCCTGCAGAACCAGATTGATGTAGTTCTGAAAGCCGATAAACCGGGCAGGCTCCAGGATGTTGTAGTAGGTGAAACTGTAAAAGATGGAAGTGCCGATGGGCAAAATGGAGAAAGTGAAAAACAGGATAGCGTATGGCGCAAGAAACAGATAGCAGGTTTTGTTCCGCCTGGCTACCGTCAAGCCATGAGCGAACCTTTCACGCTTCATCGTAAAATATCTGGATGCCATGGATGGTGAATTCATATTTTCAGACGCTCCTTTCCTTCATTCTCTTCAGTCCACCGGCATATTGAATTCCCGGCGCTTGATCTTGATTTCTTCATTGATGGTCAATGAGTACGTGAGCAGCGTTTCCCGGGGATCTGTTTTGTTATTGATCACACGGCGGATGGCGTTGGTGATGTGACGGGTGGTGGAATAGCCGCCGGCGATTTCCGGGAAGCCGCGGGTATGGCTCATCTGCTCCTCCAGGACGTCCAATTGTTTTTTGCTCCAGGCCAGCTGCCGGAGGGCGTCCCGGTTTGCCGTCTGATACCGGGCGCTGGCGCCCAGGATACTCTCCATCTCGCGGCCGAAACGCACTTGCGCGTCGGTGCCCACCCACCATTTCATGAATTCCCAGGCGTTGTTCTTGATTTTTTCATTGTCTGTGGTGATCATCATGCAGCACAGGCCGTCGGTGTGCACCGTCCGGTCGATGGATCCATCCTTTTGCAGCGTGCCGGGAAACAGGGTGAAATCCCACAGGCCGCGGATTTCCGGCGCGGAAACCATCAGGGTATTGTAGGCGGCATAGGAGGCCACGCCCAGGGGCATCTGCCCGCTGCGGAAGCGGCTGACAAAATCAAAGATAGTGGGCAATCCGTAGTCGTTATACAGGCTTGTGTACAATTTGAACGCCGCCACGCCGCTTTCGCTGTCGATCAGGGTGCGCCTGGCGCCGCTGTCATAGATCGAGCCGCCGTTCTGATAAATCAGGGAATTGAATATGGAAATATCCGCCAGGGTAATATCCGGGAAGGGAACGCCCACTTCCAGGCTGTTGCCCTGGATGGTAGGCAGCATGGCGATCAGATCATCCCAGGTTTGCGGCACTTCCAGCCCCAGTTCTTCCATTACGTCTGCGCGGTAGAACAACACGCTGAAATTCTGGGTCTCAGGCAGGCCGAATACCCCGACTTTTTTGCTGTTATCATAGGTCAGCGGAGCCAGGATACTGGGATAGAAGGGCTTGATGACTTCTTCGAAATCCGGGAACTGGGTCAGGTCTTCCACGGCGTTTCGCATGGCGTAGTTCACGGCAAACCAGCCGCTGACGCTGATCACGATGTCCGGGCCATTGCCCGCCACCACGGCTGTCAGGATGGCCTCTGCCGCCACCAGCTTGACGTTGACCTTGATGCCGGTTTTGGCGGTGAAGGTATCATCCACCATGGTTTTGAGCACGGTGCTTTGGTCCCGGCCCGTGGTGATCCAGATTTCCAGCACGTCGTCCGAATCCTCGTATTTATCGCCCAGAGAGTTGTAATCCACGGTAAAGGAGCTGGCGCAGCTGCTGATTTCGTGGGCCACGCTTCCCAGGAAGCCTTCATGGACCTGGGGAACCCCGGCATTTTCACCGGTCACCATGATCAGGTCCACATCCAGCTTGCTTTCGGACATATTCTGCATGGCGGTTCCCAGGGAAGTGATGTTGTCCTTGAAGTTGATAAAGGATTCTGTGATCCTCTCGTTGTTCTCGACAAACTGCTCCAATTGCACAGCCAGCGTCTGGGCCACGGCCACGCGGTCACTCTTTTCTCCAGTGATGGCCACAGTGTCATCCACGATCTGATAGAGCCGTTTGCTTTCCAGATCCATGGCCTGGATCACTTCCGGATACACGCTGGCCAGCTTGTAATCGCGGAACCGGTCCGGATTGGCGCCGGT
>CAZQAM010000063.1:0-7392 GCA_964591355.1 uncultured Oscillospiraceae bacterium | reverse complement strand
GATGGAATCTCGTGACTGGAGTTCAGACGTGTGCTCTTCCGATCTGTTCTCCGCCTCCTGCAAGGTGCGCACGCCCATGCCCCGGGGCCTGCGGATGCCGAAGCGCTCCAGCAGCTTATCGAAGCGTTCCCGGTCCTCCGCCACGTCGATGGATTCGGCGCTGGTGCCCAGGATGCGGATGCCCTGACTGTCCAGGAATTTGGTCAGCTTGATGGCGGTCTGCCCGCCGAAAGCCACCACCACGCCGATGGGCTTTTCCACGGCAATGATGTTCATGACATCCTCGGGATACAGGGGCTCAAAATACAGCCGGTCTGCGGTGTCGTAGTCCGTGGACACCGTTTCCGGGTTGTTGTTGACGATCACCACGTCGTAGCCCATTTCCCGGAGCGTCCACACGCAATGGACGGAGCTGTAATCGAATTCGATGCCCTGGCCGATGCGGATGGGCCCGCTGCCCAGCACCATCACCACCGGCCGCCCGCTGCGGCGAAACGCCCGGGATTCGCAGACGGCGTCCGTGCAGGAATAGAAATACGGCGTTTCCGCGGCGAACTCCGCGCCGCAGGTATCCACCATTTTATAGCTGAGGGCCAGGCCGGGCAGCTTTTCCGCCCCGCTGATGCGGCGGATGGCTGCGTCGGGATAGCCCATGCGCTTGGCCAGGAGATAATCGCCCGCTCCCAGCCCGGTCTGCCTGATGCGGCTTTCGAACGCCGCCATGCCCTGCATTTTATAGAGGAACCAGCGGTCGATCTTTGTAATATCAAAGATCTCATCCACGGACAGGCCCGTTTTCAGCGCCTCAAACACGGTAAAGAGCCGCCGGTCATCCTGGGCGGCCAGCCTTTCCCGGATGGGCAAGTCGGACAGCGGCGGCGCGTTCAGGGTATCCAGCCCGATCTCCGCCCCCCGGACAGCCTTCATCAGCGCTTCCTCAAAGCGCTGGCCAATGGCCATCACTTCGCCGGTGGCCTTCATCTGGGTGCCCAGGCGCCGGGAAGAGCCCTGGAATTTATCAAAGGGCCATTTGGGGAATTTCACCACCACGTAATCCAGCGCCGGCTCAAAGCAGGCGCAGGTTTTGCCGGTGATATCGTTCATGATCTCATCCAGGGTATAGCCCAGGGCGATGCGGGTGGTGATCTTGGCGATGGGATAGCCGGAGGCCTTGCTGGCCAGGGCGGAGGAGCGGGAAACCCGGGGATTCACCTCGATCACCGCATACTCAAAGGAATCGGGATTCAGGGCAAACTGGCAGTTGCAGCCCCCCTCGATGCCGATGGCGGTGATCATATCCAGCGCCGCCTTGCGCAGCATCTGGTATTCCCGGTCGCTAAGGGTCAGCGCCGGGGCCACCACCACGCTGTCGCCGGTGTGGATGCCCACCGGGTCCACATTTTCCATGGAGCATACGGCGATCACATTGCCCGCCGCGTCCCGCATGGTTTCAAACTCGATCTCCTTCCAGCCGGAAATGCACTTTTCCACCAGGATCTGGGTGATGGGCGACAGATCCAGCCCGGAGCGGGCGATGACGCGCAGTTCCGCTTCGTTATCGGCGATGCCGCCCCCCGTCCCGCCCAGGGTATAGGCAGGGCGCACGATGACGGGGTAGCCGATCTCCTCTGCCGCCGCCAGCGCTTCTTCCAGGGTATTCGCGATTTCCGACGGCACGCAGGGCTGGCCGATTTTTCGCATGGTGTCCCGGAATTTTTCCCGGTCCTCGGCCTTCTCGATGGCCTCGATGGGCGTGCCCAGCAGCCGGACGTCGAATTCCTCCAGGGTGCCGCTGCGGCTGAGCTGCATGGCCAGGGTCAGGCCCGTCTGGCCGCCCAGGCCCGCCAGCAGGCTGTCCGGCCGCTCCTTTTCGATGATGCGGCGCAGGGTCTCGGCGTTCAGGGGCTCCAGATAGATTTCGTCGGCCAGATGCTGGTCGGTCATGATGGTGGCGGGGTTGGAATTCACCAGCACCACATTGACGCCCTCGGCTTTCAGTACCCGGCAGGCCTGGGCCCCGGCGTAGTCAAACTCCGCGGCCTGGCCGATGACGATGGGGCCGGAGCCGATCACCAGCACCTTGCGGATGGACAGATCTTTAGGCATGGCTTTCCCCTCCCATCATGGCCAGGAACCGGTCGAACAAATGGTTCGTATCCTTGGGGCCGGAGCAGGCCTCGGGATGGAACTGCACAGTAAAGCAGTTCAGATCCGGATAGGCCATGCCCTCGCAGCTTTGGTCGTTGGCGTTGACGAAGGTTTCCTGCCCCACGCCTTTCAGGCTGTCCGCCACCACGGCGTAGCCGTGATTCTGGCTGGTGATCCAGGTGCGGCCGGTGATCCTGTCCTTCACCGGCTGGTTGCCGCCCCGGTGGCCGTATTTCAGTTTCACCGTGTCGCCCCCCAGGGCCAGGGCCGTCAATTGATGCCCAAGGCATATGCCAAACAGCGGCTTTTCCCCCAGCAGCTTTTTGATTTCCGCGATGCAGCCCTGATTCTCCTTGGGGTCCCCCGGGCCGTTGGACAGCATGATCCCGTCGGGATCGCTGCGCAGGATTTCCTCTGCCCGGCTGGCCGCCGGCCACACGGTGACGGCGCAGCCCCGCTTTTGCAGGGACCGGATGATATGCCGCTTGGCGCCGTAATCCAGCAGCGCCACGCGGAACTTCTCCCCGCCCTCGGCGGGATAAAGCCTTTTTTCCCGGCAGGTGACGGAGGATACGGCGTTCCGCACCTGATACGTTTTGAGAAAGCTCAGATCCTTGGGCACCTGATCGCTGATCATGGCGTTCATGACTCCTTCTTCCCGGGTCATGCGCACGATTTCCCGGGTATCGATGCCCTGCAGCCCCGGAATGCCCCGCTGCTTGAGAAAATCGTCCAGAGCGTACTGGCTGCGGAAATTGGAGGGCTGATCGCACAGCTCCCGCACGATGTAGCCAAACAGCGCGCTCTCTCCCTCAAAATCCTCCTCGATCACCCCGTAATTGCCGATCATGGGAAAAGAATGGGTCACGATCTGGCCGTAATAGCTGGGGTCGGTCAGGGTTTCCAGGTATCCCACCATGCCGGTGGTGAATACCAGTTCGCCCACGCGGTCCAAAGGGGCGCCGATGCGGCGTCCCTCAAAAACGGCTCCGTTGCTGAGCGTCAGAAAGGCCATGTGCTTGCTCCTTTGTATCGGTGTCGGTTTGCCGGAAAGCCTCTCTCCCCTTCCGGGAAGGGCCCCGGCTTACAGCGTGGCGGCCATGACCGCCTTGATGGTGTGCATCCGGTTCTCCGCCTCGTCGAACACAATGGACTGGGGAGATTCAAACACTTCGTCGGTGACTTCCATGGCGGTGAGGCCGAATTTTTCGTGGATCTGCCGCCCGATGCCTGTATTCAGGTCATGGAAGGAGGGCAGGCAGTGCATGAAGCGGCATTGGAGCCCTGCGGCGGCCATGAGATCGGCGGTGACCTGATAGGGCTTCAAATCGTGAATTCTTTCTTCCCACACTTCCTCCGGTTCTCCCATGGACACCCACACGTCAGTATAGATCACATCGGCGCCTTTCACGGCGGACACGGGATCGGGGTTGAATTCCAGCACGGCGCCGGTTTCCGCCGCGATGGCCCGGCACGCCGCCGTCAGCGCGGGGTCGGGGAAAAATTTTTCCGGGGCGCAGGCCACGAAATGCAGCCCCATTTTGGCGCAGCCCACCATCAGGGAATTGCCCATGTTGTACCGGGCGTCCCCCATATACACCAGCTTTTTCCCCGCCAGGCTTCCAAAATGCTCCCGGATGGTCAGAAAATCGGCCAGGATCTGGGTGGGATGAAATTCATTGGTCAGGCCGTTCCACACGGGCACGTCGGCGTATTTCGCCAGCTCGTCCACGATCTCCTGGCCAAAGCCCCGGTATTCGATGCCGTCGTACATCCTCCCCAGCACCCGGGCGGTATCGGCGATGGATTCCTTTTTCCCGATCTGGGAGCCGGCGGGATCCAGGTAGGTGGGGTGCATGCCCAGATCCGCCGCCGCCACCTCAAAGGCACAGCGGGTACGGGTGGAGGTCTTTTCAAAGATCAGGGCCACATTTTTGCCCTCATGGAGCCGGTGCGGAATGCCCGCATGCTTTTTCTGCTTCAGTTCCTCCGCCAGATCCAGAAGGTATGCGATCTCCTCCGGCGTAAAATCCAACAGTTTTAAAAAGCTTCTGCCCTTCAGATTCATGCTTCCGCCTCCCCCGCGCATACGCCCTTGATGATCTCCGCCGCCTGCTTCAAGGTTTCCAAAGGGATATTCAGGGCGGGCAGCAGGCGCACCTTATCCTTGGCCGTCAGGCACAGAACGCCCTTCTCCATGCACCGGGCCACCACTTCGCCCGCGGGCTTTTCCGTTTTGATGCCGATCATCAGCCCCATGCCGGTAACCGATTCGATGCCTTTGGCCCCCTGGAAAGTTTCAAAGAGATATGTGCTCTTTTCGCGCACGCCCCGAAGCAATTCCTCATCGATCCTCTCCAGGATGCTGACGGCCCCGGCGCAGCACACGGGGTTGCCCCCGAAGGTGGAGCCGTGGTCCCCATAGCCCAGCACATGCTGGACTTTTTCTCCCAGCAGCGTGGCCCCCAGGGGCAGCCCTCCCGCCAGGCCCTTGGCGGTGGACACGATATCGGGCTGCACGCCGTAATGCATGTAGGCGTACAATTGTCCCGTGCGGCCGTTGCCGGTCTGCACTTCGTCCACCAGGAACAGGATATCCTTTTCCTGCGCAAGGCGCCACGCCGCCTGCACGTATTCCTTTTCCAGCGGGATCACGCCGCCTTCGCCCTGGATGCACTCGATCATCACGGCGGCCACTTTGTACTGTTCCGTCAGTTCCCTGAGTTCATCGACATTGCCCGCTTCCGCGTGAATAAAGCCCGGGGTCAGGGGGCGGAAGAGCTCGTGATAATGTTCCTGGCCGGTGGCGGACAGGGTGGTGATGGTGCGGCCGTGAAAGCTGTTTTTCAGGGTGATGATGGTATAGCAGTCTTCCCCGTGCTTCTCCACCGCGTACTTCCGGGCCGCCTTGATGGCGCACTCGTTGCTTTCGGCGCCGGAATTGGAAAAGAACACCTTTTTCATCCCGGTCCTCTCGCACAGCATCTTCGCCAGCTTCGCGCAGGGGGCGGTATAATACAGGTTGGACATGTGCTGCACTTTTCCCAGCTGCTCCGTCACCGCCTGCTGCCAGAGATCATCCGCCACGCCGAAGGAGGTAACGGCGATGCCGCTGCCCAGATCGATGTATTTTTTCCCCGTTTCGTCGTACACCACGGAGCCTTTGCCCGACACGATTTCCAGGGGAAAGCGCTTGTAGGTATTCGCCACATACAGGGCGTCCGTTTCCTTGACTGTCATTTCTGTTCCTCCCCGCGGATCCAGGTGCCCGCGCCTTCGTTGGTGAGCAGTTCCATCAGGATGGAATGGGGCACGCGCCCGTCCATGATGACCACGTTTTTGACGCCCTTATGCAGCGCCGTGATGCAGCAGTCCACCTTGGGGATCATGCCGCCGGAAATCACCCCGGATTCGTACAGGGCGTGCGCTTCCGCCAGCGTCAGTTCGGGGATCAGGGTGGCAGGGTCGTTTTTGTCCCGCAGGATGCCGGCGATATCGGTCATCATAATCAGGCGTTCGGCGGCCAGGGCCCCGGCGATGTGGGCCGCCGCGGTGTCGCCGTTGATGTTGTAGGCGTTGCCCTGACGGTCGCACCCAACGGTGGATACCACCGGGATATAGCCGTTGTCCAGCAGATCGGTAATGGGCTTGATATGGATCTTCGTAATGCTGCCCACGTAGCCCAGGCGCGGATCCTTCATTTCCGCCTCGATGAGGCGCCCGTCCATGCCGGAAAGGCCGATGGCCTTGCCGCCCTTCATTTCCAGCAGGTTCACCAAAGTTTTGTTCACCTTGCCGGCCAGCACCATCTGCACGATGTCCACCGTTTCCCGGTCGGTGACCCGGAGGCCGTCCACAAACTCCGGCTTTTTCCCCAATTTATCCATCAATTCGGAGATTTCCGGCCCGCCGCCGTGCACCAGCACGATCTTGACCCCGATCAGCCACAGAAGCACGATGTCTTCCATCACCTGCTGCTTGAGCAGTTCATTCACCATGGCGTTGCCGCCGTATTTCACCACCACGATTTTCCCCGTATAGCGCTTGATGTACGGCAGCGCCTGGGTCAGCACCTCCGCCCGCTGGGCGTTGGAAAAAACGTTTTCCATGGCTTTCCTCCATTTTCGTCTGTCAGGATCTGTAATCCCCGTTGATTTTCACGTAATCGTACGTCAGATCGCAGCCCCAGGCGGTGGCCTCCTGCTGGCCCATATGCATATCGCAGGAGAATTTCACCTGCTTTTCAGACAGGATCTGAAGGGCCTTTTCCTCATCGAAAGGCTGCACGCAGCCGTCCTTATAAAAGCAGACGGCGCCGCTTTCCCCGGACATATATACCTCGATCAGGGCGGGATCGAATTCCGGGCCGGCATAGCCCAGGGCGCAGAGGATGCGGCCGCAGTTGGCGTCCCGGCCGAACACCATGGCCTTCACCAGGCTGGAAGCAATCACGGACCGGGCCAGCACCCGGGCGTTTTCCTTGGTATCGGCATTGTACACCCGCATTTCCATGAGCCGGGTGGCGCCTTCGCCGTCCCCCGCCATTTTCACGGCCAGCTCCCGGCAAACCTCAAACAGCGCTTCGCAGAAAAGCCGATAGCTTTCATCCTCTTCCGCAATGGGCTTGTTACCGGCTTTTCCGTTGGAAAGCAGCAGCAGGGTATCGTTGGTGCTGGTGTCCCCGTCCACGGAGATCATGTTGAAGGTGTCGGGCACCACGGCGCTGAGGGCTCTCTGCAAAAGCGCCTGATCGATCAGGCAGTCGGTGGTCACGTAGCCCAGCATGGTGCACATGTTGGGATGGATCATGCCGGAGCCCTTGCTCATGCCGCCCATGCGCACCTGCACGGTGCCCTCCCCATCCGCCGCGGGGAGATCGAAGGAGACGGCGCATTCCTTGTTCACGGTATCGGTGGTCATGATGGCCCGGCTGGCGGCGGTGCCCGCTTCGATGGTATCGGACAGGCTTTCCGCCATCATGGAAACGCCGGCGGAGATCTTATCCAGCGGGATTTGAGGGCCGATGACCCCGGTGGAGCCCAGCAGCACATATTCCGCCGGGATGCAAAGCGTTTTTGCGGCAAAGGCCGCGGTCTGCCGGCAAAGCTCCATGCCCGTTTCGCCGGTGGCCGCGTTGGCGATGCCGGCGTTGACCACCACCGCCTGGGCGCGTTTCACCGTCCGCACGATGAGATCGGAAGAGCGTCGTGTAGGGACAGAGTGTAGGATAGGGGGGGGGGGGGG
>CAZQAM010000062.1:0-7462 GCA_964591355.1 uncultured Oscillospiraceae bacterium | reverse complement strand
AGCATGGAAGAAAAGCAATTCTGCGAAAGACTGCTGCGGGACGCCAGCCAAAGCCTGGCGGACTGTATCCGGGACGTGGAAAAAGCAGAACCTTTTTCAATCAAATAAACCCGCACAGGCGATATACTGCCCTGCGCGGGTTTCATCTGTTTGGCTGCCGAAATGAAAAATCAGGCTGCCGGTCCTTCCGCGGCTGCCGGCCTTTCCAGCACAATGAAACTGCCGAAATCACCGATGGCGTAATTCAGATGCTTCATCCGTACCAGCCCGGGCTGCAGCACCTTCAATTTGCTTCCATAGGGATATTTCGTATAACTCTTGCGGCACAAAGGATCCAGGATATACATGTATTCGTCGTCCTGCCCGGCAAGAAACATATAATGCCCAATGGTGGTAAACGCGCTGCTTCTGCCTGCCAGCACAACGACTGCCGAATTATCCTTCCCAACAAATTCCCTGGCCTTATCATAAGACGTTTCGATCCGCATGGTCAGGCCGTATACAGCGGCAATATGCGACAGGTAAGCAGAGGCGGTGCCCGGAGAAGTGGCGCGGCTGATGACGCCCCGGATATTGTTTCCAGTGGCGAAATCTCCGAAAACCAACGGCAGGAAGCGCTCAAAGTCCCGCTGGGTGGTCAATACGTACCGGGTATGGTTATGGGTGCAGCGCGCTTTGTTCAGCGAGCAGGAGCAAAGGGAGTAGGCGCGCTTGGCGTAATCGGAAATCCTGGACAGCTCCTCCGCCGGAACAATCGACGCAACAGCCATGGCCAGTGCAGTCGGGCTGCAGCCGGAATCCCGGAACGGCCGCTTGGTTCCGGTGTTTTCTTTTTCATAAATCAGGCCGCCCCACAGGGTATCATTCTGGGCATAATAGCGCATAGGGCCGCGGCCGGGCACTTCAATAATCCCGGAAGGGCTTTCTTCCCGGGAGAAGAAAGCTTCCACGTCCGTCATGCTGTCCGCCAGGGCAATATGCGAAGATCCCGCCAAAAGAGCCAAAATACAAAACAGATAAAAAGCTTTCCTTAAAACCATCATATCATCTGCCTGACCAAAAAAACTCAGGGATTACTCTTCTTCCTCTTCCTCCGGAAGCTCGGCGTTATGGTAAATTTCAGTCACGTCGTCATTGTCGTCCAGCATATCCAGCAGCTTCTGCACTTTCGCCAGCGTATCCGGGTCGTCCACCGCCACGGTGTTCTGCGGGATCATCTGCTTATCGGCGGAAAGGAAAGCATAGCCTGCCTTTTCCAATTCTTCGCGGACGGCGGAAAAATCGCCGGGGGCGGTGTAAATTTCAAACACATCGTCCTCTGCCTTCATGTCCTCGGCGCCGGCATCCAGCGCCGTCATCATCATTTCGTCCTCATCCATGCCGGGTTCCCTTTCGATGACGATGACGCCTTTGCTGTCAAACATGTAGCTGACGCTGCCGGGCGTGCCCATGGAGCCGCCGTTCTTATCAAAAATATGGCGCACATCGCTGGAAGTGCGGTTGCGGTTATCAGTGACGATCTGGCAGATAATAGCCACCCCGCCGGGGGCATAGCCTTCGTAGGTGATTTCTTCATAGGTCGCGCCCGTGCCTTCTCCGGCAGCCTTTTTGATGCTGCGCTGGATATTGTCGTTGGGCATATTGTTCGCCTTGGCCTTGGCGATGATGTCCTTCAGTTTGCTGTTGGATTCCGGGTTGGCGCCGCCTTCACGGACAGCGATGGCGATCTCCCGGCCGATCTTGGTGAAGATCTTTCCGCGGGCCGCGTCGGTCTTGCCTTTTTTCGCCTGAATGTTATGCCATTTGGAATGTCCGGACATGTATATCCCTCCTACAGGAAAATATATCACATTTACATTGGCTGATTATAGCATAGTTTCCCCCATCCGTCAAACGCCGGAACCGTAAAAATTCGGCATGGGCTCTTCGGGATATGCTCCACGCATATTCAGCACGTAGGGCCATTTGCCCGTGTCCCGGATCAGGAAGCCGTACACGACACCCATATGCCGGTGCCAGTGCCGGTACTGGCCCAGGATCAAAAGCATCCTTGTCATATCGCAGCCGGAGGGACACACGGATAGCATTTCATCCGTCAGCGCTGCTGTATAATCGGTGATTTTCTTCCGAATGCTGTAAAAGTATCCGTTGATCTGTTTCCGGGAAATGGTTTTTCCATCTTCTGGAACGGCGTTCAGATCAGCCAGATCATCCTGGTGAAAAGCAGGCGGCAGATAATCCGGGTCGCAGGGATTGATAAACCAGCGGTCCATGGAAAAAAGCATGTGATAAACGTATTTCCAAAGAGGCAGCTCATCGTATCGCTGATCCCAGAGCGCGTCCGGAATACAGGCAATCAGGTTTTCGGTTTCCCAAAGGGCGCGCTCTGTCAGATACCGGATATCGTCGCACAGCATCGCTCAATGCTCCTTCTTCCCCAGGGAACGGGCGCGCTGAACCGCGGCATCCACCGCGTCCATTACGGCGTACCGGAAGCCGCCTTTTTCCAGCGCCGCCACGCCCTCGATGGTGGTGCCGGCGGGAGAAGTCACCATATCCTTGAGCTGCCCGGGATGCAGCCCGGTTTCCAGCGCCAGTTTGGCGCTGCCAAGGACCGTCTGCGCTGCAAAGCGCTGGGCAAGCGGCCTGGGCAGCCCCGCGCGCACCCCGGCGTCGGCCAGCGCTTCCAGGAACATGAATACAAAGGCGGGAGACGAGCCGGACAGGCCGGTGACGGCATCCATCATTTCCTCCGTTACTTCTTCTGCCAAGCCCATGCAGGAAATGAGTCTGACCGTAAACTGCCACTCCTCCTCCGTGACATGTTTTCCCCGGCAGGCGGCCATGACGCCTTCCCCCACCAGGGCCGGCGTATTGGGCATAATACGCACGATATGCCCATCCGGCAGATCCAGCTGCTGAGCGAGAGACGCGAGACCGCAGCCCGTGACGATGGACAGAACCAGCGTGTCCCTGCGGACCGTGCCGCGGATTTCATCCGTTACCTGCCGGATATACTGGGGCTTGACCGAAAGAAGCAGGATGGGGGCTGCGGCGGCTTTCAGGTTGTCCATCGCGGCCTGCACACCCAGTTCCTCCCGGAGGCGGTCAAGCAGCTGCTGATTTTTGTCCGATACAAAAACTTCTTCGGGAGAAAACACGCCCGCTTTCAGCATTTGCCGCAGCATGGCGCCGCCCATATTGCCGCAGCCGATGATGCCCAGTCTGATCATGATCTATATCCCTTCCTTCCGGAATTGATTTCAGAATGATTATATAACGGCCTGGCATGCCGGGCAAGGGCAGCACAGCAAAAAGCCCGGAAAAATGCAAAAAAAGAAAAAGCCCGGCAAACAGGCTTTTTCTTCTTTTCAGCGGCGGCCGGCTTCCTTGATCTTGGCAGCCTTGCCCTGCAGGTTCCGCAGATAATAGAGCTTCGCACGGCGCACCTTGCCGCGGCGGATGACCTCAATATGGTCAACGCGGGGAGAATGCAGGGGGAAAGTGCGTTCCACACCGATGCCGTAAGAAACGCGGCGAACGGTGAAGGTTTCCCGGCTGCTGCCGTTGCGCTTTGCAATCACAGTACCCTCAAACGCCTGGAGACGTTCGCGGTTGCCTTCCACAACCTTCACGAATACGCGGAGCGTATCGCCAACGTTGAATTCCGGCAAATCGGTACGGAGCTGCGCCTGTTCGATCGAACGGATGATTTCGCTCATGATGGGTGTCCTCCTTCCCTCATAGACGTTCTTACGGGTCTCTCTTCTGCCCGCAGCGGACCGCCCGTTTATGGCAACAGAAGAATTATATCATATCTTTCCTTCAAATTGCAAGGGCTTTTCCATATTTTTTCGGATTTCTTTTGCTATTCCCCGCACACGGTTTCCGCTTCCGTGAAATCCGCCTCCGCCTCGGGCAGACGCTGGCAGACATAGAGGAACGCGTCTTCCCCGTTATCCTCGTAGTATCGTTTCCGGACGCCCACATATTCAAAGCCCAGGGACTGATACAGCTTCTGCGCCTTTTCATTGCTGCGCCGCACTTCCAGCGTGGCGTAGACCACACCCAGATTGGATGCGTACTGCAAAAGGCCCATGGTCAGCCGTCTGCCGATCCCCCTGCCGCGGCAAGGTTCCTTCACCGCGATATTGGTGATGTGCGCTTCGTCCAGCACGATCCACGCGCCGGCAAAGCCGATGATGTTCCCCGCTTCCTCCGCAACCAGATACCGGGCGCAAAGATTCTGCGTCATTTCTTTCACAAAATCTTCTCTTTTCCAGGGCCGTGCAAAGGTGGCGGCCTCTATGGCGTGCACGCCGTCCACATCCTGCAGGGTCATCCTTCGGATCACGATGTCACGCATGGGCCGCCGCCTCCAGGTTTTTGCGCCTTTCCGCCTGGGGCGCGCGCAGATACAGGGGCTTCAATTCCTGATAGTACACCGCGTCTCCTGTTTTCAATGAAGCCAGATAAGCGGCCGCGGCCGGCCTGATGAACGCAAGATGCGGCGGGGCAAACAGCGCCCTGTCCCCCAGGATTTTTTGAATTTTCTCCCGGTGCACCGGCATGCCGTCTCCCACAAACAGCATGTTTTTCCCGAATTGTGAAGCCTTGTTCAGGTATTCTTCCAGAATCAAAGGTTCATCCGGAAGCAGCCTTTCCAGCGTGCCGCTCCGGAACGCCGCACCGTACACCTGCCCCGCCCGGGCATCCTGAATGGGACAAAGGATGCCGTCGTCAAACAGCATCGCCCCGGCAGCCATGGCTTCCAGCGCGTCAACGGCGATGCAGGGTTTGTTTACCGCGTGGGCCAGCCCCTTTACCGTGCTGACGCCGATGCGCACCCCGGTAAAGGAACCGGGGCCTGCGGTAACGGCGAAAAAGTCGGTTGCTTCCGCTGTCAGCCCCGTATGCAGGTATGCTTCCTCCACCATGGGCAAAATGGACCGGGAATGGGTAAACTGATTCACGGCCGTCGCCTCATAGCGGATCACGCCGTTTTCCATCAGCGCCACCCCGGCCACCGGGCCCGATGTATCCAGACAAAGAATGATCATTTCAGCGCTTCCTCTCCAAAGCGAAATCCCCCCGCGGGCGTCAGCGTGATTTCCCTTTCTTCTTCGCCTGTCACCCGGATCTTTGCCAGCAAATATCGCTCCGGCAGGCAGTCAGGCGCTTTTTCGCTCCATTCAATCAATGCGGCTCCGTCGCCGCCGATCATTTCTTCCAGGCCCATTTCGCCGATTTCCGCCGGGTCTTCGATCCTGTACCAGTCAAAATGATACAGGGGGATCCGCCCTTCATCATATACGTTCAGGATGGTAAAGGAAGGGCTGGGCACGGGCCCTGTGATGCCAAGACCCCGGGCAATGCCACGGGCCAGCTCGCTTTTCCCGGCGCCAAGATCCCCTTTCAAAAGCACGGTATCGCCCGCCTTCAGCAGCGCGGCCAGTTTCATGCCCAGCTGCCTGGTTTCCATCGCAGAATGTGTGACAATCACCGCGCTCCCTCCTTTTTCCGCACCGGGGCATTATACCGCCCCGGCTTCCTCCTTGTCAAGAAATCTCACATGATGGCATAACCGGCATAGAACAGCAGGCTGTATACCACATGCAGCAGCGCCGCGCAGAAAATCAGCAGTTTTTTCGCCGTATCGCTGCGACTTCCGGCCAGGATGGCATACAGGGGTACACAGGCCATCATATACCTGCCGCCGCTGATCATCCAGCCGGAGAGATAAGTAAAGCCCAGGTACGCCGCCCCGTAGAGCACTTCGCAGGTGCGGTGCTTCCTGGCGATGCCCAGGAAAAGAACGCCCAGGGAAAAGAAATACAGAACGATCTGGGGAATATAAATGATCCAGGCAAGGCCGGAGTACTGCAGGGAAAGATCATATTGCAGCGCGATATTCCGCCCGATCCACTGGGTGGTCTGATACCACGGCTCCCCCGCCTCGAACTGCAGGAAGCGGAAAGGATCCCCGTGCAGCAGTACATTGATCAGAAGATACACGCCAAAACCCGCAGGGATCAGCAAAAGGCACGCGTCGCTTTTTTTGAAATGCCTTTGCTCTTTTCCCGCACGGAGAATGATCCATTCATAAATCGCAGGAAGGATCAAAAGCATGCCCTGGGTGCGGCACAGGGCTGCCAGGAACCCCGCGATGCCCGCGGCGGCAAACCGCTGCCTGCGCAGAAAATACAGGCAGCTGATGGACAGCAGAAGAAACAGGCTTTCCGAATAGATGCCCATCACAAACACGGAAAAGGGATGCAGCGCCAGAAGGAGCGCTCCAAAGAGGGCGCTCTGCGCCCCGTGATCCAGCCGGATCCATTCCCAGAGCACTGCGCTGGCCGCTGCATAGCTGAGTTGGGAGATCATGAGGCCCACCAGTTTCATGTTTCCCCCGGTCAAAAAGGAAACCAGGCGGATCATCAGGGGGTACAGCGGATAAAACACCAGATTGATGGCGTTTTCCCCTTCCCGGACATAGCCGTTTTCCGCCAGGTCGAGATAGCGCACAGCGTCCCCCGGCTCCGTAAGCCGCTCCCGGATCAATTCCATCAGCCCCTGAAAGGAAAAGCTGCCCTTTACCAGCACCAGGGACAAAATCAGCGTCAGATACTGAATGCCAAGACAGTACATCGCGATCAGGAGCCGGGCGCGTATTTGGGGTTTGATGCTGAATTTCCGCATGCCCGCCTCCTTAACCGGCTTTTTGCAGGATCAGCGCGGCCGTGATAAAAGCCGAAAGAATGCCGCACACTGCCAACAGGAGATAAACAATGGGAACATGCGGGGCTGTTTCCAGCCGGCGCATGCGTCTGCCCGCAAAAAAGAAGACAACAGATATCAGCAGCAACGCCAGCGGCGGGAAACCCGGCAAAAACAGAAACACCGCGCCGGGCAGGCACAAAAGCAGCAAGCCCCCGTCCCTGGCCCATTGATCTCCCCAGATCCTGCGGATCCGCTCCCGGATCAGGCAGACCGACGCGCAGTCCATCCCAAAGGCCAGGGCGAGGCCGGCGAACTGGTACTGCCCCTGCAGCAGGCGGCCCAGCAAATGCGCCATCCACACGAAAGCGCTGGTCAGGGGATCGGTCCATTGAGGCGCTTCCAGCAAGCTATATACACGCTTTAAGTAAGCATTGGAAAAAACGGCGCTGCTGTCCCCCAGGGAGGAAGATTCCTGAAACATCGCCTGATCCAGGAGCATGCCGGCCAGCAGATAAGCCGCGCCCACGCCGACAGTCAGCCCGCAGGACAGAAGGATTCTCCGCAGCAAAGCGCCGGAGAGCAGATGAAGCTGATGCAGGAAAAGCAAAACCAGGACGCCGATCAGAATCAGCATCCCGCCTCCCGCAGATAGCCCCAATAAGTTTCCCATGCTTCCTCCTGACAAAAAATCCATCTGCTGCAGGCGTGCGGCAGATGGAGAAAAAACCGGGGATCAGTTTTC
>CAZQAM010000061.1:6102-7462 GCA_964591355.1 uncultured Oscillospiraceae bacterium | reverse complement strand
CTCTTCGAAGCCGAAGAGAGAACCAGAGAAGGCAGCCTTTTTCGCCGGAAAACCAACAACGTAAAAGCTGGCGAGCACCACCGCTCCCGGGCAGCGCGGTGAAACACGCAGCCTGTGCGCAAAGCGCACTGGGGAATCATAAAAGGCAGACCGCAAAACGAACGAGTTCGTTTTTGTGCCTGCCTTTTTGATTCCTTGTGCCCGGGAGCTTAATTGGCGTCACTTATACTATTTTTCTTCAAAATAATTGAATGTTGTTCACGGAAGAGATCCTTCGCTTCGCTCAGGATGACAGGCTGGGGCTCTGTCATTCTGAGCCAGCGGAGCGATTGCGAAGCGCCAGCGAAGAATCTCATTGCATCTTTTTCATTCAATCTTTTAGATGCGATATAGTATTAAGCTTCAGGCGGAAGCAAGTTCGTCAGTATTCTCAATCTGCATCGCCGGATGAAGTCCAGGAGGTGAAATCTTCTTAAGCTGTCAAAACCCAGGGATGCATCGAAGGGCCCGCAGGCCCTTCGATTTTTTATCCGCAGGCGGCGACATGCGCGTCGCCGAGGAGCCGGAATCCCGATTCCGGTTTCATTCGCAGGCTGTCGAAAACTCTTTTTCGACAGCCTGTTTGATGTGGGGTTTGGGGCCGCGGAGGCCCCAGCGTCCCTCCATATCACATCCTCAGCACAGCGCCGAATTTCTCCCTGGCGATGCGCAGCGCCTTATCCGTCAGACGGGTGATTTCTTCCTCGGTCAGGGTATGATCCGCCGCGCGGTAGGTCAGGGCGAAAGCGACGGATTTTTTGCCCGGGCCGATCTGGATGCCCCGGAACACATCGAACATGCGGATATCCTCCAGCATAGCGCCGCAGCCGTCCCGGACGGCGTCCATCAGCGGGCCTACCTGCTGGCTGTCCTCCATCACCAGGGCCAGATCCCGGTTAACCGCCGGGAACCGGGCAATGGATTTCACCGTATCCAGCGGGTGGCTCAGGGCAAAGAAGGCGGGCAGATTGATCTCGGCCACATAGCAGCGGCCGGGGATATCAAAGCGCGCCGCCGCGTCGGGGTGGATTTCGCCTACGATGGCGATCGTCTTTCCCTCGGCAATCAGGGCGGCCCGGCGTCCGGGATGCAGGTAAGGCTCGTCGCAGGAGGCGATTCTGCATTCAATGCCGGCCCGGCGGCACAGGGCTTCCGCCACGCCGCGGATGGCATAGAAATCGCACTCCCCGTACATGCCAAGGGCCAGGCCGGGAAGCTCGGTGGGCAGGCCTTCCTCCGTCCGGTGGAGGGCGTCGAACATGGTGCCCATTTCGTAGAGCCGGCCGTTTTCGTTGCCGGTCTTGATGTTGGTGGAAAGGGT
>CAZQAM010000061.1:0-6092 GCA_964591355.1 uncultured Oscillospiraceae bacterium | reverse complement strand
GAAAGGGTTTTCAGAAGCCCCGGCAGGAGCGAGGTGCGCATGCAGGCGGTATCCTCGCCCAGGGGGTTGCGCACCATCAGGGGCTGATTCCGGGGATCCTCCGGAGAGAGGCCCAGCTGCGCGATGGCTTTCTGGGAAATGAAGGAGAAGGTCATGCTCTCATAAAAGCCCATGCCGGTGAGCTGGCGGCGGATGGCGGACATCCGGGCGCCTTTTTCATTATTCCCGCCCATGAGCGTTTCGCCCCGAAGATGCGTGATGGGGATCCGGTCATACCCCGCGTAGCGCAGCACTTCCTCGCAGATATCGGCTTCCTGCTCGATATCCTGGCGGAAAGCCGGAGCAGTGACGGTCATTTCATCTCCTTCACGCTTCACGGCAAACTGCAGCTTTTTCAGGATCTCCTCCATTTCCTCCGGCAAAATGTCCACGCCGGCGCGCCGTGCCATCCGGGCGCAGGAAACAGTGAGTGTGACGGGCTGCACGGGGCTGGGATACAAATCGATGACCCCGGGCACCACATCGCCGGCGTCCAGTTCATTCACCATCTGGCAGGCCCGCAGCAGGGCATCCATGACGGTGGCGGGGGCCACGCCCCTTTCGAACCGGCCGGAGGATTCTGTGCGGATGCCCAGGGACCGCGCGGTCACGCGGATGGAGGTGCGGTCAAAGGCGGCGCACTCGAATAGCACTTCCCGGGTGCCTTCGGTGATCTCGCTTTCCTCGCCGCCCATGATGCCGGCCAGGCCCGTGGGGCCCATTTCGTCGCAGATCATCAGTTCGGTGCCGTTCAGGGCGTATTCTTTGCCGTCCAGGGTGGTCAGCTTCTCCCCGTTTTCCGCTTTGCGCACGATGATGTGCCGGCCCCGCACTTTGTCCAGGTCAAAGGCATGCATGGGATGGCCGGTTTCCAGCATGATGAAGTTGGTGATATCCACGATATTATTGATGGAGCGCATGCCCGCGGCAAACAGATACTGCCTGAGCCATGCGGGGCTTTCCCCGATGCGCACATTCTTTACCACTTTGGCCGCGTACCGGGGGCACAGCGTTTTCTCCAATACGTCCACCCGGGCATAATCGCGGATATCGCCGTCGGCTTCCCGCACTTGGATTTTCGGCATCTTCAATTCCGTGCCCATAGCCGCGGCGGTTTCCCGGGCCACGCCCCAGACCGACAGACAGTCCGGCCGGTTGGCCAGGATCTCAAAATCGATCACCGTATCGTCCAGACCGAAAATGGGCCGGACGTCGCTGCCCACGGGATACTCCTCCTGAAAGATCAGCAGTCCCGCGGTGCCCACGGAAGGATACAATTCCACCGGCACGCCGATCTCGGGGCCGGAGCAGAGCATGCCATAGCTTTCCACGCCCCGCATCTTGCCTTTTTTGATGACCAGGCCGCCGGGCAGCCTGGCGCCGATCTTCGCCACGGGCACCAGGATGCCTTCCCGCACGTTGGGCGCGCCGCACACGATTTGAAGGGGTTCATTTTCCCCCACGTCCACCGTGCATACGTGCAGGTGATCGCTGTTTTCGTGATCGCGGCAGGTGAGCACCCGGCCCACCACCACGTTTTCGATCTCCCCCAGCGGCGAAACGCCTTCCACGCCGGTGCCGGTCATCACCATGCGGCTTTCATACTCCGCAGGGCTGACGGGAATATCCGCATACTGTTTCAGCCATTTCATGGATACTTTCATGATGATTTCCCCCTATCAACGGAACTGCCTGAGGAAGCGCAGATCGCCCTCATACAGCAGACGCAAATCCTTGATGCCGTAGCGCAGCATGGTGATGCGCTCCAGGCCGATACCGAAAGCGAAGCCGGAATACACGCTGGAATCAATGCCGCACATCTCCAGCACTTTCGGGTTCACCATGCCGCAGCCCAACACTTCGATCCATCCCGTGCCCTTGCACACCCGGCAGCCCTGGCCGTGGCAGTTGAAGCAGGTCAGGTCCACCTCGGCGCTGGGCTCGGTGAAGGGAAAGAAGGAGGGGCGGAAACGCACTTCGATATCGCTGCCGTACAGCTTCTTGGCAAAGGCGTCCAGGGTGCCTTTCAGATCCGCCATGGTGACGTCCTGATCGATCACCAGGCCCTCGATCTGATGGAAGACGGGGCTGTGGGTGGCGTCGATTTCATCGGCGCGGAACACCCGGCCCGGACACACCACCCGGATGGGCGGCTTCCTGGACAGCATGGTGCGGGCCTGAACGGGAGAGGTGTGGGTACGCAGGACGATATTGTCGTCGATATAGAAGGTATCCTGCGCGTCCCGGGCGGGATGGTTTTTGGGCAGATTCAGCAGTTCAAAGTTGTATTTGTCCAATTCCACCTCGGGCCCGTCCGCCACCTGGAAGCCCAGGCCCTCAAAGCAGGAAAGCACTTCGTTCAGCACCAGCTGAATGGGATGCTCAGAGCCCATGAGCGGCAGCTCCCGGGGCTCGGTGATATCGATGGCCTCTTTGGCAAGGCGCGCTTCCTTTTCCCGGGCCGCCAGCTCCTGCTGTTTGCCATCCAGCAGAGCGGTGAGCTTTTCCCGGGCCTCGTTGATCATCTGCCCCATCTGCGGGCGTTCCTCGGGGCTCAATTGCCCCATGCCCCGCAGCAGCGCCGTCAGGCTGCCCTTTTTGCCCAGCACCTTCACCCGCAGGGCGTCCAGCGCCTGCAGGGCGTCGGTCTTTGCCAGTTCCTGTTTCATCTCTTCCGCGATCTGCGCAAGATTCTCCCGGATATCCATGTGATTCTCTCCTCCATTTGCAAATGAAAACGCCCCCGCGCTTTTTCCGGCGCAATGGGGCGTGATGGACGCACGCTGTACCACCCATTTTCGATCACGCGAAAATGATCCTCTGATCCCCTTAACGCGGGCATACGGCGGCGCTTACTGCATGTTCGGCGCCGCGGCTCCGGAGCGAATTTCCCCTGCTGCTTCGGGCGGCTTCCAGCCTGCGGCCATCCCTTCTCTCGTGAAGCGGCATCGGCGGGGCGTTGTTCTCCCTCATGGCCGATGGAGGCATTATAGCACGCAAAATGCGTCCGGTCAAGCGTAAATCAATAGCTCCCGCCGGCGGGGTTTTCCGCCGGGGCGGCAGGCGTTTCCGTAAGGCAGCCTTTCGAAAAGCGCTCCCTGGCTTCTTCCATGATCTTCACCGTGGCGCTGACGCCGCAGCGGCTGGCGCCCGCCTGCCGGCAGGAAAGCACCATATCCAAAGTGCGGATGCCGCCGGAAGCCTTGACCCGGACCTTGTCGCTGACCGCGGCGCGCATCAAGCGCACATCCGCCACCGTGGCTCCGGCGGAACCGTAACCGGTGGAGGTTTTCACAAAATCTGCACCGGCCTTTTCGCTGATTTCACAGGCAATCTTCTTCTGCTCGTCGCTGAGATAGCAGGTTTCCAGGATCACCTTCAAAAGGGCCCCCCGGGCGTGGGCCGCCGCGGCCAGCCGGGCGATCTCCTCCTGCACGTAACCGGTGTCGCCGGACAGCATACGGCCGATGTTCAGCACCATATCCAATTCCCGGCATCCGTCGTCCAATGCGCGCTCCGCTTCAAACACTTTTACATCGGTATGATGTGCCCCGTGGGGAAAGCCGATCACCGTGCAGGGCAATACATCGCTGCCTGCCAGCGCTTTCACCACCAGCGGCATATCCCCGGGCCGGGCGCAGACGGTGGCGGTATCGTACTGCAGAGCGATCTCGCAGCCCTTGCGGATATCCTCTTTGGTCAGAAAAGGCTGCAGGGTGGAATGATCCAGCATTTTGGCGATATCCTTCAGTGTGATGGCCATTTCTTTTCCTCTCTCCCTCGGCGCGGGCGCGCCCGCTTTCCGCTTTATTTCCCTTTGCAGTATTTTTCCACGTATGCCGCGGCAATCTCGTATTCCTCCGGCGGCAGTTTCAGCACCATGGGCGCCAGATGCGGCGTATGGTAAATGTAAATCGCTGCGCTGCGGGGTTTGTATCGCACCGACTGCACATCGGCCCACATGGTGTGGCGCTCCTGGCTCAGGTGCATGACGGAGCCGTCCTGCTGGGGCACGTCCCGGTCCGGATCGGCGCTTTGAAGCCGGGTCCAGCTTTTCAGGCGGGAGGGCGGATGCCAGGTTTGCAGATGCGCGCCCTGGGGGTCCAGCACATAGACGATCACTTCCCTGCCCTGCACCGTCAGGAACAGGAAGGACACCGCCAGGCCCAGCGGAAGGATCAGGAAGATCATCCGGGGCAGGGGGCTTTTCCACAGCATCGCCACCTTGCCTGCGTCGCTGACCAGGGCTTCCAGGCCGAAGATCACCGCCGTCAGAAGCAATGCTACGCTGAGCAGCGAAAGCGCAATGCTCTTCCAGATGCGGCCGTCCGCCACCGGCACGGAGGCAATGCTCCACACGTCCCGCTGGGCGTTGGCCGTGGCCCGCTTCCCACAGGAGCGGCAGATATCCCCGGGGCTTTCCAGTTTGCAGCGTTTACAATAGGAATAAATCATTCAATCAGGCTCTTTCCGGTCATTTCCCCGGGCACCGGGATGCCCATGCTGGTCAGCAGGGTGGGCGCGATATCCGCCAGCCGCCCGCCGGAGCGCAGGGATCTGCCAATCAAACGGTCGTCGCAGGCAATAAAGGGCACGGGGTTGGTGCTGTGGGCGGTGAACGGCTCCTTCGTCACGGGATCCACCATCTGGTCGGCGTTGCCGTGATCGGCGGTGATGAAGGCGCGGCCGCCCATTTTCAGGATTTCCCTGACCAGGATGCCCACATCCTTGTCGATTTCCTTCACCGCTTCCACGGCGGCGTCCATGATGCCGGTATGGCCCACCATGTCGCAGTTGGCGTAGTTGAGGATCATCACGTCGTATTTGCCGCTGTCGATGAGCTCCAGGGCCTTTTGTGTCACTTCGGGGGCGCTCATTTCGGGCTTGAGATCAAAGGTGGCCACCTTGGGGGAATCAATGAGGAAGCGCTCTTCCCCTTTGTTGGGGGCCTCCACGCCGCCGTTGAAGAAGAAGGTGACGTGGGCATACTTCTGGGTTTCGGCGATGTGAGCCTGGGTCAGGTTCAGTTTGGCCAGGTATTCGCCCAGGGTATTATCCAGATTTTCGGGGGGATTGACCACTTTCAACAAGCCGTTGAAGGTGGCGTCATACTGGGTCATAGACACGAACTGCACGGGGATGAAGCCCTTCCTGCGCTCAAAGCCCTGGAAATCCTTCATGATGAAGGAGCGGGTGATCTGCCGTGCCCGGTCGGGGCGGAAGTTGAAGAAGATCACGCTGTCCCCTTCCTCCACGGTAGTCAGAGGCCGGCCGTTTTCCTCAATCACCGCCGGCACCATGAATTCATCTGTCTTTCCGTTGTCATAGCTGCGCTGGATGGCGTCCACGGGATCGCTTTCCTTCACGCCTTCGCCAAGGACAATGGCATTGTAGCCCTTTTCCACCCGGTCCCAGATATTGTCCCGGTCCATGCCCCAGAAGCGGCCCTGCACGGTGGCTACCCGGCCCACGCCGATTTCCCTGGTTTTGTCCACCAGCTGACGCATATACTCGATGCCGGAGGTGGGCGGCACGTCACGGCCATCCAGCAGGCAGTGGATAAATACTTTGTTCAGCCCCCGGCGCTTGGCCATTTCCAGAAGGGCGTAGAGGTGGGTGTTATGGCTGTGCACGCCGCCATCGGACAGAAGGCCCATCAGATGCAGGCTGCCGCCGTTTTTCTTTACGGTATCCATGGCCCACACCAGGGGCTCTTTCTCAAAAAACACGCCATCCTGGATATCCTTCGTGATCCGGGTCAGTTCCTGATACACGATGCGTCCCGCGCCCATATTCAGGTGGCCCACCTCGCTGTTGCCCATCTGGCCGTCGGGAAGCCCCACGTCCATGCCGCTGGCCCCCAGCTGGGTATGAGGATATTTTTCCGCCAGCGCGTCCAGATTCGGCGTGCCGGCCGTATAAATCGCGTTGCCCTCGTGGGAGGGGTTGATCCCGAAGCCATCCATGATAATGAGTGCCGTCATCTGCTTGCCCATGATCAAAAAACTCCTTTCAGCGCTTTGATGAAGCGTACATATTATTATACCGGAAAC
>CAZQAM010000060.1:613-7518 GCA_964591355.1 uncultured Oscillospiraceae bacterium | reverse complement strand
GTGTTCCACAGCCTGCAAGCATGGATGTTTCATTGGGTGCCGCCGATGGCTAACAGCTATACCGTATGCGGGGAATCTTCATTCCCCCATTGCAGTACAAGTCATAGAAGAAGAATAGTATCAGTCCGTTTCCGATTCCAGCCTTGCCACGCCGCTGCCCCGGGCCGCCCGGGCCACTGCCTTCGCCACGGCGGGGCCGATGCGCTTGTCAAAAGGCAGGGGCAGGATATACTGGGCCGTCAGTTCCCCGGGAGAAACCAGCCCGGCCAGGGCATGGGACGCGGCCTGCTTCATCTCCTCATTGATGTCCCTGGCCCGCACGTCCAGGGCGCCCCGGAACAGGCCGGGGAAGCACATCACGTTGTTGATCTGGTTGGGATGATCGCTGCGCCCGGTGCCCACCACCGCGGCGCCGGCCTCCAAAGCCTCCTCCGGCTCGATTTCGGGCACGGGATTGGCCATGGGGAACACAATGGCGCCCGGCGCCATGGAGCGCACCATGTCTTTGCTGACGATATGCGGCGCGCTGACGCCGATGAACACATCCGCCCCTTTCATGGCGTCGGCCAGCTTGCCGCTGAATTTTTCCGGGTTGGTCAGCCGGGCCATTTCCTCCTGGGCCGGGTTCATCTTCTCCCCTTCGCACAGGATGCCGAAGCGGTCCACCATTTTGAGGTGCCCAACGCCCAGATTCATCAGGTGTCTGCCGATGGCGATGCCCGCGCTGCCCGCGCCGTTGATGACCACTTTGGCTTCGCCCATTTCTTTTCTGACCACCCGCAGAGCATTGATCAGCGCGGCCCCCACCACCACGGCGGTGCCGTGCTGATCGTCGTGGAAAACGGGGATATCGCAGATTTCCTTCAGCCTCCGCTCGATTTCAAAGCACCGGGGGGCGGCAATATCCTCCAGGTTGATGCCGCCAAAGGAGCCGCTGATCAGATAGACCGTGCGCACGATCTCCTCCACATCCTTGCTGCGGATGCAGATGGGAAAGGCGTCCACGCCGCCGAAGGCCTTGAACAGGGCGCACTTTCCTTCCATCACCGGCATACCGGCCTCGGGGCCGATGTCCCCCAGGCCCAGCACGGCGGAGCCGTCGGTGATGACAGCCACCATGTTATGCCGCCGGGTCAGGGTAAAGGACTTGCTGTAATCCTTCTGGATCTCCAGGCAGGGCTGCGCCACGCCGGGGGTATACGCCAGGGACAATTCTTCCTTGTTCCGCACGGGAACACGGGATACCACTTCGATTTTTCCCTGCCACTCGCCGTGCAGGCGCAGGGATTCCTCCGCGTAATTCAAAATGGGCACCTCCTCCATGATGGATACTCCATCCATATTGTACATCGTTTCCGCCGAAAAACAATACAAAATTCCATCGGCTTCTTTCCATAAACAGTCCGCAGGCGCTATTGCGGCGGTTTCCAATGCTTGCCATTTCAGCAAAAATATGATAGAATCTCCGCAGGAAATACAAACAAATAGGGAGGCGGCTTTCATGGAGAAAATCAAAGAAATGCTGGCCAGCGCAGGCGGCAACATCGTTCTGGCGATCGTCATCACCATCGCGGGGCATTTTCTGATCAAAGGCCTGATGAAGATGCTGCGCAAACTGAAGGGCTTTGAAAAGCTGGATCAGACCATGACCCGGTTTGTGCTGAACTTTATCAAATGGCTGCTGTACCTGATGCTGATCATCGGCGTCATCAGCATTCTGGGGTTGCCCATGGCCCAGGTGATCGCCGTGCTGGCCTCCGCCGGCGTGGCCGTCGGCCTGGCGCTGCAGGGCGCGCTGAGCAACCTGGCGGGCGGCATTCTGCTGATGATCCTGCGCCCCTTCAACGTGGGCGATTATGTGGACGCGGCTGGGGCCAGCGGCTTCGTTCAGTCCATCAATCTGTTCTATACCGTGATCCTGACCATCGACAACAAGCGCATCACCGTGCCCAACGGCAGCCTGATGAATTCCAACGTGGTGGATTACACGGCGGAGCCCCTGCGCCGGGTGGATCTGGTTTTTTCCTGCGCCAAGACGGAAAAACCGGCGGAGATCCAGCAGTGCATCCTGGACGCCGTGGCCGGCAGCCCCTTCGCGCTGCAGGAGCCCGCGCCCTTCGCCCGCATCAGCGGCGGCACCAACGAAGCCATGGAATTCACGGTGCGCGTCTGGTGCAAAACGGAGAATTACTGGGATCTGTACTTTGAACTGAACCAGCGCATCGTGGAAGCCTTCGCCGCCAAGGGCGTGCAGGCGCCTGCGCTGCGGGTGGTGAGCGACAAGCGCTGACCCATGAAGGCCGCCGCGGCTGCCTGACAGCAGAAACAGACAAAAACGAAAAAACAGGGAGGATCTTTCCATGTCAACCGTCCAGGATCTGGATGCTCTTTTGCGGGATTTTTCGGAGCATCACGTGCCCGGCGCGGGGTGCATCGTCATGCGCGACGGGCAAGTGCTTTATGAAGGCTACACCGGCTGCGCCGATCTCAAGACCGGCCGGAAGGTGGATGAAACCACCATTTTCCGCCTCTACAGCATGACCAAGGTCATCGTGTGCACAGGGGCGCTGATCCTCTTCGAGCGGGGCAAATTCGCCCTGAACGACCCCTTCAGCGATTATTTTCCGGAGTGGAAGGACGTCAAAGTGGCAGAGCTCACCGGAAACGGCACCTTCCGCTTCCGCCCGGCGAAACGGCCGCTCCGGGTAAAGGACGCATTCAACATGGCCTGCGGCCTGCCCTATCCTTCCCCAAAAGGCGAGCATCCCACCGACAAGGGAATGAATGACGTCCGGGCGGAGCTGAATAAAAAATACGGCGGCAAATACACCGTTTCCCAGGAGGTGGCCGCCATGGCGGAGGTGCCGCTCCGCTTTGATCCCGGCGAGCACTGGCTCTACGGCTTCGGCCATGAGATGGTGGCGGCGCTGATCGAGCGCTGCTCCGGCATGACCGTTGGCAAATTCCTCCGGAAAGAGATTTTTGAGCCGCTGAACATGACCTCCACCGGCTACCGCTACGCTGAAAATCAGAAAGCGCGCATGGCAGTGCTGTATCACATCAACGAGGACGGCAGCTACGAGCCCATGGACGGCATGATGGATGAGCGCTTCGAGCCGGATCAGATCTACGAAGGCGGCGGCGCCGGGCTTTTCTCCAACCTGCGGGATTACGCGGCGTTCACCCAGATGCTGGCCTGCGGCGGCGTGTACAACGGCAAGAGGATCATCGGGAAAAACACCATCGACCTGATGCGGACCAACATGCTCAATGAAACGCAGCTCAAAGAATTCACCAACACCTATCTGGACGGCTACGGCTACGGGCTGGGCGTGCGCACCATGATGAACATCGGCGGCGTCAGCAATTCCACTCCGGGAGAATTCGGCTGGACAGGCGCCGCCGGCACCTGGACCTCCATCGATCCCGCCCATCATTTCTCCGCCGTCTATATGCACAATACCTTCCCCAACAACGAGGAATACCACCACATGCGCGTCCGCGCCGTGGCCTACGGAATGCTGGAATGAGAAGGGAATTTTGGGGCCTCTTCGGCCCCAAACCCCGAACCAGGAGATTCCATCTCCTGGACCTCCATAGGCGATGCAGCATACGCAGCGAACAAACAGGTTTCCGCCAGTTTGGCAGAAGGCTGTTATACTATTTCTCGTCTAAAAAATCGAAAGATTCGGGATGGATTTTTTGTCCTGGCAAAGCTGAATGAAGGGAGGCGTAGCAGCGCTACGTTGACCGGAATGAAGCACTGCCAGGGCGGAAAAGACGCCCGAAGATTCAATGTTTTAGACGCGAAATAGTATTATACGATTCGCGCACTGGAAGAAGATTCGTTATGAATCCCGACGCGCGTCAGGCCGCTTCCTCCCGGGCCTGGGCGGTATACAGCTGATAATACAGCCCGTGCCTGGCCATCAGCTCCGCATGGCTGCCCATTTCCACAATGCCCTTATTACCGATATACAGGATCCTGTCGCAGTTCTTGATGGTGCTCAGGCGGTGGGCCACGATGATGCTGGTGCGGCCTTTGAGCATTTCCCGGATGCCCTCCTGGAGAAGTTTTTCGGTCTGGGTATCGATGGAGGAAGTAGCCTCATCCAGGATCAGGATGGCGGGATCGCTGAGCAGCGTCCGGGCAAAGGCCACCAATTGCTTTTCTCCCTGGGATAAGTTGCTGCCCCTCTCCTTGATCTCCGTCTGGTATCCCTGGGGCAGTTTGCTGATGAAATCATCCGCCCGGACCCTTCGGGCCGCTTCCTTCACTTCCGCGTCGGTGGCGTCCAGCCGGCCGTAGCGGATATTGTCCATGAGGGTGCCGGAAAAAATGAAGCTGTCCTGGAGCATGATGCCCAGCTGCGTCCGCAGAGAATGCAGGGTGACGCGGCTGATATCGTGGGTGCTCCCGTCCTTCCCGTGCAGCAGGATCCTGCCGCCATTCAGGTTATAGAAGCGGCACAGCAGGCTGATCACCGTGCTCTTTCCTGCGCCGGTTGGGCCCACCAGGGCGATGCTTTCCCCCGCTTTCACGTGCAGGTCCATGTGCTCCAGGATGTTGATGCCTTCCTCGTAGGCAAAGGTCACATCCTCATAATCCACCTGGCCGTCGATCTCAGGCAATGTCTCCGCGCCCGGAGCGTCATCCACGATGACCGGTTCATCCATGGTTTCAAAAATGCGCTCCAGGTAGGCGATGTTGTTGACGAAGGAATTATAGATGTTCGCCAGGCTTGTGATAGGCTGCCAGAAGCGGCCTACATACTGGCCCATGGCCAGGATCACCCCGAAGGACACCATGCTGCCCCCCATCCAGTACACGCCGGCGATGTAGAGGAAGGTCAAAACCAGCTGGGTCATGATTTCCGAGCTGAGCCACACCGTATTGCTGATATACACCGCCCGCAGCCAGGCCTGCCGGCAGGCGGCGGCCAGCTTCTGCATGATGGAGAGGTTGACTTCCTGCCGGTTAAACAGCTGGCTCACCCGCACGCCGTCGATGGATTCGGCCAGGTAGGCGTTGTAATTGCTGTTTTTGTTGCTCTGGTTCTGCCAGGCTTTCCGCTGCCGGGGCTTGATGAGGAGGATGATACCCACAAAGAAGGGCAGCCCCGCCACGATCACCGTGGCCAGCACCGCGTTGGTGGAAAACATGAAAATGACGATGAACACCAGGTTGATGATGTCCAGGATCATATTGATGATGCCGTTGGAGAGGATATCCGACACCGAGTTCACATAATTGATGACCCGCACCAGGATCTTGCCCGCCGGCCGGCTGTCATAATAGCTGAAGGGCAGCTTTTGAAGATGGGCGAACAGATCGCTGCGGATATCATAAATGATCCGCTGGCTCACATGGGCCATCATGCGGGAGCGGATGGTGGTGAACACGATGCTCAGGGCGATGACCCCCACAAACAGCATCGCCATCCGGCCGATCATGGCCGTATCCCCGGCGGGCACCGCCTCATCCAGCACCCACTGGGTGATTTTGGGGATATACAGGGTGGCCACGCTGGCCATGGCGCTGAGCGCCAAAGCCAGCATCATTTTGTATTTGTGGCGGCCGATATACTTGCCCGCCCGCTTCAGGTGCTTCCATCGGAAAGGCGATTCCAGCCGCTCATCCACGTCAAATTTATTCCGCGCCATAGCTACACCGCCTCCTCCATCGGCACGCCATACTGCAGGCAATAGGTCTGCCAGTAATAGCCGCGCTGCCGCAGAAGCTCCCTGTGGGTGCCCCTTTCCATGATCTTTCCATCTTTCACTACCAGGATCAGATCGGCGTCCCGCATGGAGGAAATGCGCTGGGCGATGATGAATTTGGTGCAGGAGAAGGGCAGATGGCGCAATTGATCCTGGATATACTGCTCCGTTTCGCTGTCCACGGCGGAGGTGGTATCATCCATCACCAGGATGCCGGGCCGCACCGCCATGGCCCGGGCCAGAGCGATGCGCTGCCGCTGCCCGCCGGAGAGGCCCACGCCTCTTTCGCCGATGATGGTGTCATAGCCCTCAGGCAGATGATCGATGAATTCCGCCGCGTCGGCCCGGCGGGCAAAGTCCTTCACTTCCTCCAGCGTCAGATCCTGATTCCCGAAAGCGATGTTGCCTTCCACCGTATCGGAAAAGAGAAACACATCCTGCGTGGCGGTGCCGATGCCGCTCCTGAGCTCGCTGAGCTTCCACTGCTTCACATCGCAGCCGTCCACCAGCACCTTGCCCTCCGTCACATCATAAAACCGTGCCAGCAACTGGACCAGGGTGGTTTTTCCGCTGCCGGTGGGGCCCATGACCGCCACGGTCTGCCCCGCTTCCACGGAAAAACTCACGTGGGAAAGAATCTGCTTGCTGTCCATTTTGAAGGAAACATCCTGAAACTCGATGCTCCCCTGCAGCCGGTCATGGGATACGGCGTCCGGCGCGTTCGTGATGGAAGGCTTCGCATAATAGATTTCCATCACCTTGGACACCGACGTGGAAAAGCGCTGCAGGTCATTGAGCAGGTTGCCCAATTCCCGCATGGGATTGGACAGCGCCCAGCTCAGGCTGGTGAAGATCGCCAGCTGGCCGGGGGTCATTTCTCCCCGGATAATGAACAGCCCGCCCACAAACACCGTCACCAGCATCATGCCGTTGGCCAGCAGCTCGATCATGGGAAAGAAGGTGAGCCACAGCTTATTGATGCGCAGGTGGCTCTGCATGAACGCATTGTTTTTTTCCTCGAAACGCTTCTTTTCATATTCTTCCCGGGCGAAGGCCTTCACCACCCGGTTGCCGGCGATGTTCTCCTGGGCCGCGGTATTCATTTCGCTGAGCTTTTCCCGCATGAAAACGAACCGGGGCCGCACATACTTGGAAAAGAATTTGGTGATCAGCAGCAGCGCCGG
>CAZQAM010000060.1:0-603 GCA_964591355.1 uncultured Oscillospiraceae bacterium | reverse complement strand
CGATGATGCGGTAATCGATAAAGCTCAGAAAATGCCGGCACCAGTCCAGGTCGGCGCTCATGCGGGTCATCAGATCCCCGGTGCGGTGGCTGTCGTAAAAGCGCATGTCGCTGTACTGCAGCTTCTTGAAAAGGCTCGTGCGCAGATTGAAAATGACGTTCTGGGAACCCCTTTCCAGGGTAATGACCATCAGGTACCTCAGCCCTTCTCTGCCCAGCTTCACCGCCAGCATCACCAGCAGGATGGACAAAAGAGGCCCGGGATTCCGGGCCACGATCACATCGTCGATCAGCCGCTGGGAGAGGGCCGGGTTCACCAGCAGCATCCCGCAGGTGAGGACGCAGATGCCGATCGCCGCGATATGCCGCCAGCGGAAGGGCTCATCCATGTTGTCCCACAGCCATTGAATCTGTTTCAGCATGCTCTTTCTTCTTTCCCGTATTCCCATCGATTTCCAGAAAGAAACGGAGATCGGGATCAGTATATAACAGTTTTTCCATAGATACTGCTGATTTCATACCATCATTCCCGGGAAATACAGATTTTCCGCTGTATCAAAAAAAGATTTCTCCACGCAAAACGCCGCCTCTCCTGACGGAGAAG
>CAZQAM010000059.1:0-7530 GCA_964591355.1 uncultured Oscillospiraceae bacterium | reverse complement strand
GCCGTGCCTTTTCCGTATATACCGTCAATGGCTTTGGTGTAGAAGCCAAGGTTTTTCAGCGCCGTCTGCAGCGTCTTTACTCCGCTTCCCCGCGAACCGCTGCGGAGCGTCGTTACCGAAGCGGCCTGCGCGGCCTGGATACCGGCAGACAGCAGCGACAGAACCAGCAGACAGGCGATCAGACGCTTCAGCATGGCGGCTTCCCTCCATATATTTTACAAATGCATGACAATTATATGATAATTGTATGAAATTGTCAATCACGTCTTTGCCCGGATGCGCGCCATGAGGAAAAAAACCACCCGGAAAGGGTGGCTTTTCTGAAAGCAGGAAAAGGGCCGCGCTCCGCGCCCCGCGGCAAATTGCAGGCAGGCGGCAGACGCCCGTCAGATGCGCATTTCCCGGAAAGCGGCGGAATCCTTGATCCAGTGGGTTTTCTGTTTCAGGGTTCCGATCAGTTCTGTGAGAAAATCCCGGATCTCGTCGCAGTCCGGGTCCTCCTTCCGCCGGTAGGCGGCGATTCTGGCCGTGGGCGGATCATTCATCGGCACCAGTTCTCCCGCTTCCAGCAGGTTTGCAGCAAATTCGCAGGCTTCCAAAAGCGCTTCAGCGTCGCCGGAGTGATCACGCTTATGCGGCTGGCGGGTCTCCCGCAGCGCCCGGTCGGCATAGTGGATGGCGCGCTCCACATAATCCTCCTGGTCCACATCCGAGCGGTACGCGTTTTCACCGCGGTTCCGGTAAAAGCCATAGATCGCCGCCACAATGGAGGGATCGCGCACCGTGCCGTCGGGATACACCACGCCGTGCACGCGGTTCCAGCCGTCTTCGCCGATCATCAACTCGAACAGATACCAGCCGACGCCGTATTCATTGTGCATCCCGATGGCCATGTCGTACGGATTGGCCCGGGCCAGGCAGCACATCTCGTTGTCCACGATGGGTTTGTTGTACTTTTTGCCCAGGCTGACGGCCATCTCCAGCACCCCGCGCAGCCGGGCGCGCGTGGCGGAATAATCGTGGAATACGATCACATCCACCAATTCCGCCGTGCGGCTGGCCTCCGTTTCCCAGATAAAGATATTGCCGATGCCGATATCGTGGTCGGGATCCTTTTGCTTGACATAGCGGCAGAAATGCCGGATGAATTCCCAGGTTTTTTCCTGTTTCTCCCGCAATTCCTTCATATCCGGCACCACGGGGCGGAAATCCTGGACATAGGTGGGCTCTTCGTCGTACCAGGTGACGAAATTGTCCGTATAGCCGGGCTCGTTGGAGATGTCCCAGAACAGCAGCCCGGGCTCATGGCCGATGGCTTCAAAAAGGCGGTCAAAGTATATTTCGCCTTCCCGCCAGCTTTCTGGAGTACGGATGGTTTTGGAAAGCGGGCGCAGGGTTTCCCCTTCCGCCGGCTGGAATTCTTCTTCCGGGGGGAAGAAGAACGCGCCGAAGTAAACGATGGGATTGGTGGAAATGCCATGCTTCCAGGCTGTCCGGACAAAATCCTTCACGTCGGAAAGGAATTTGCCGGGATTGGCCCGATAGACCTGGTAGGGGAGAAAGATGCGGGCGCTGTTCAGGCCCAGGCGTTCAGCGTAGCCCATATCCCGGTCCACGATGCCGTGATTGTAGCGGATCCAGAAATCCCGGTCGTTCCAGGCGTCCGGCTGGGTGTAATTGAACCCGCGGATCCCGGCGTAATCCACTGTCTTTTTCATTTTATGATTTCCTTTCTATTCGGATGTAATGATGCCGCTGAGTGCGGAACGGCTGATGACAGCGGGGCATCAGGCCTTGGCAGTCGATGGCTGAAATCAAATCATATAGAGGATTGCAGCTGCCCCGTTGTCCCATTTTGCCACAGCAATTCGATGCGGAAAGCATAAAACCCTCTTTTTATGTGAAATTGTTCCTGGCCGAATCAGCGGGAATCGGAAGGCGCCTTTTTATCAATAAAGGAGACGGGCTCACAAGGGGAAGGACTGGCTTGACAACCGGTGCGTTCATGATAGAATAGGGAGGAAGCGTTATGTTTTGAGAGATATGCAGGATGGGGAAAAAGGCGCGTCACACTCCGCGCCGTTATCCTTCATCCATACCGGTCTGTACCGCTTTTTTGAGAGGGAATTGCCATGAAAAAGTACGCGCTGGCCATTGATCTGGGGGCCTCCTCCGGACGCCATATCCTGGGAAAATTGGAGGAGGGCGTCATCACCCTGGAGGAAATCTACCGTTTTCCCAACGGATACAGGGAAAGCGGCGGCCGTTTCTGCTGGGATGTGGACGCCTTGTGGGAACACATTCTCACCGGCATGAAAAAATGCCGGGAGGCGGGAAAAATCCCCGCGTCGGTGGGCGTCGATACCTGGGGTGTGGATTACGTGCTGCTGGACGGGGAAGGGAACCGGGTTTCCGATGCGGTGGCTTACCGGGATCCGCGGACCCAGCCCGTGCTGGACCGCCTGAATGACCGGGAGGTCTTCCGGCGGGCCGGCATTGCCAAACAGCCCTTCAACACGGTCTATCAATTGATGGCGGAAACAGATCTCGCGAAAGCCAGCCGCTGCCTTTTCATCCCGGATTATTTTCATTATCTGCTGTCGGGGGTCCTGTGCAATGAGCTCACCGACGCGTCCACTTCTTCCCTGCTCAATGCTAAAACCCACGCCTGGGATGAGGGTATCCTGGAGATGGCCGGGATTCCGCCCCGCCTTTTCCCGGAGGCGCCCGCGGCGCCGGGGACGCCCTTGGGCATGCTGCGGCCCAAGATCGCGGAAGAAGTGGGGTTTGACTGCCGGGTGATCCTGCCCGCTTCTCACGATACGGGGAGCGCCTACGCCGCCATACCGGCCCGGGATGACCGGGCGGTTTACCTCTCCAGCGGCACCTGGAGCCTGCTGGGAACGGAACTGGATGCGCCGATCCTGTCGGAGGAAGCGCGGCGGGCAGGCTTTACCAACGAAATCGGCTACCGGGGGAAGATCCGGTTCTTAAAGAATATCATGGGGCTTTGGATCCTGCAGTGCATCCGGCGGGAGCTGGAGGGCAGGTATACCTTTGAGCAGCTGTCCAGGATGGCGCTGGCGTCGGATTATCCCCATACCGTCGACGTCCTGGATCAGCGGTTCCTGGCCCCCGCGAATATGATGAATGAACTCCGGGAGGCGCTGAAAGAAGCGGGGCATCCCGAGCCTGAGACGCTTGCGGATCTGCTTTTGTGCGTATACCGCAGCCTGGCGCAGTGCTACGCCCAGTCCATCCGGGAAATGGAGGGGATCACGGGCAAGCGGTTTACCAGCATCAACATTGTCGGCGGCGGCTGCAACAACCGGGTGCTCAATCAGATGACGGCGGACGCGGCCGGGCTGCCGGTTTTTGCCGGTCCTTCCGAAGGGACCGCTCTGGGAAATCTTTTGGTCCAGATGATTTCCTCCGGGGATATCAGCGATTTGCATGCGGGCCGGGAGATCATCAAACGCAGCTTCCAGGTGGAGGAATTCAGGCCCGGAAGATAGGGTGAACGGGGAGGTTTCCCTGTTTTGAATCTGATCGGAGCGTGAAAAAATCAAAAACGCTTCCGCAAGCCCATGCGGAAGCGTTTTTTGAGTTTCTTTTTATTTCTCGGCAAACTGGAAATACCGCTTGGCGTTGCAGTAGCTGATATCCCGCACGATGCTCTTGAGGGTTTCCAGGTCTTCGGGATAAAAGCCCTCCTCCACCCACTGGCCCAGGATCCTGCACAGTATGCGGCGGAAATATTCATGACGGGGATAGCTGAGGAAGGAGCGGCTGTCCGTCAGCATGCCCACGAAGCCCGCCAGATAGCCCTGATTGCCCAGGGATTTGAGGTGCTCTTTCATGCCGTCGAAATGATCGTTGAACCACCAGGCGGAGCCGTGCTGGATCTTGCCCACCGCTTCGTCGTTCTGGAAGCAGCCAACAATGGAGTCGATGGCGGCGTTGTCGTTGGCATTCAGGGAATAAAGGATGGTTTTGGGCAGTTTTCCCTTCTCCTCAAGAGATCCAAGGAACGCAGCTGTCTCGGTGGAGGGAGCGGTATTGTCCACGCAGTCAAAGCCGGTATCCGGCCCCAGTTTCCGGAACGCGGGCGGATTATTGTCCCGGCGGCAGCCGTAATGCAATTGCATCACCCAGCCCCGGTCGTGATATTCTCCGGCGAGGAACACCATGAAAGCGAATTTGAACACGGCTTCTTCCCGGGGCGTGGGCAGCGTGCCCCGGAGACGGTTTGCGAAAATGCGTTCCACCTCGTCCGCGCCGGCAGGGGCGTACATGACATAGTTCAGCCCGTGGTCGCTGAGGGAGCAGCCGTGGGCGGCAAAGAAATCCAGCCGCTGTCTGAGGGCCCGCTTCAGATCCTCAAAGGTGGCGATGCGGATGCCGGACGCTTTTTCCAGCGCTTCCAGGTAAGCCGGGAAGGTTTCCTTTTCCAGGTTCATGGCCTTGTCGGGCCGCCAGGCGGGCAGCACCGCCACGGGGAAGGATTTGTCTGCCGCCAGCTTTTCATGCCATTCCAGGGAATCGGCGGGGTCATCGGTGGTGCAGATGGTCTCCACGTGGCTCATCAGGATCAGCCCCCGGCTGGTATAGCCATCGCTTTGCAGCTTTTCCCGGGTGATTCTCCACACTTCCGGCGCGGTATCCTGATTCAGGATGCCGTCGTAGCCGAAAAACCGGCGCAGCTCCAGATGGCTCCAGTGGTACAGGGGATTGCCCACGGCCCGGCTCAGCACCTTGGCGTACTGCAGGAATTTATCGTAATCCGGCGCGTCTCCGGTGATATACTTTTCCGGCACCCCCGCGGCGCGCATCAGCCGCCATTTATAGTGATCCCCGCCCAGCCACACCTGGGCGATATTCTCATACCGGATATCTTCATAAATCTCCCGGGGATTGAGATGGCAGTGATAGTCGATGATGGGGCAGTTTTCTGCCGCATCGTGGTAGAGCACCCGGGCGGTTTCCGTGTTCAGGAGGAAATCCCGGTCCATGAAAGCCTTCATTGCGCATGCCTCCCTTTAGTGCAGGTGATCCTGCAGCGTTTTTCTGACGGCCCCGGGGCCTTGCAGCATTTCCTTGAAAAAGCCCGTCACTTTCCCGGCCAGGCCGGCCTCCTGCAATCTGACGCCGAAGATGCTTCTGTCGGAGAGAAGCGCATCCAGTTTCCCGTCGGCGCTGTCCGGCTCTCCGGGGATAATGCCGGTCAGAGCCTTTTGCAATTGGGGCAGCAAAGGATCGGGGCTGATCTCCATCTCCCGGTGCATATCGTCCCTGCCCAGCAGGTACCTGAGCCATCCGGCCAGCGCCAGGGGGATGGCGGTCAGGTCCGCAGCGTTCCGGCGGGGGTCGGCCATGTAGCTTTTGATGGTTTCGCCAAAACGGATGGGGATCTTCTGGCTGGTGTCGCAGGCGATGCGCTGGGGCGTATCCGGCATAAAAGGATTGGGCAGGCGCACATTCACCACCGTGTCGATAAAGGAGCGGGGATCCATGACGACGGGATCGGTGACCACCGGCAGGCCTTCGGCATATCCGATTTTTTTGATCAGCGCCACCAGATCCGGATCCTTCATTTCATCGGCAATGCGCCGATAGCCCAGCAGGCAGCCGAACACCGCCAGAGCGGTGTGCAGGGGATTTAAGCAGGTGGTCACCTTCATGCGCTCCACCCGGTTGACGGTATCCCGGTCGGTGAACAGGAAGCCCGCGTCTTCCAAGGGCGGCCGGCCGTTGGGGAAATCATCCTCGATCACCAGGTATTCGCTTTCCTCGGCGTTGACAAAAGGCGCGATATGGGTGCTTTTGCCTGTCACCACCGGCTGCAGGCCCTGCAGGCCGTCCTTTTTCAAAAGGGCTTCCACGGAAGCGTCGGGCCGGGGGGTGATCTTGTCGATCATGGTCCAGGGGAAAGAAACCTTCTTCCGGTCGCTGATATAGGCGGTGAAGCCCGGATCCTTCCAGGCGTCGGCGAAGGCGCTGACGGCGGCGCAGAGCTTTTCCCCGTTGTGGGAGCAGTTGTCCATGCTCACCAGCGCGATGGGATGCGCGCCGGCCCGATACCGGGTGTAGAGCAGGCTGACCACCTTGCCAAGATAGCTCCGCTGGGGCCTATCCGGGCCGTTCGTCAGATCGGCCTGCACATCGGGCAGCATTTCTCCCCGGCCGTTAATAAGGCTGTAGCCCTTTTCTGTGATGGTAAAGGAGGCCATCTGCAGGGAGGGGTTGGAAAAGATCGCCTGCAGCCGGCCGTACTCCGCCTCGTTTCCGCTGTCCAGGATGCGGGATTCCCCGATGCTGCCCACCACGGTCTTTTCCACGCTGCCGTCGGATTTCAGGGTGACCAGCAAAGAATAATTGTCGTTTGGCCAATAGCCCTTTTCGATGATTTCGTAATCATAGCCTTCCACCGCTGTGAGGCCGCTGTCCATGCTGCCCATTTCCAGCAGCTTCTGGACGGCCATGCACTGGAATGCCCGGAAAATATTGCCCGCGCCGAAATGCACCCAGCGGGGGGATACCTTGGTTCTTTCGATCATGGCGGCCCGGTCGAAGGCGGGCAGCACATACCCTTTTTCTTCCCATGCCGCGCGGTTTTTGAGTCCCTGTTCATTCAATACAAGCATATTTCCGCTCCTTTTACCGTTGGCCCCGTTTCTGAAGGTCTGCCTGCAGGCAGCGCCTGGCTGCATGCCTGATCCGGATATCCTTCTATATTAAACCATAAAATCCCTGAAAAGTACAGGGTGCCGTGCGCAATGATATTGCAGAAAAACATCGTTTTTGATTATAATGCTTTATGGAGCAGCAGGAAAGGCGGATCACGGCTGCGGCGCGGCACGGCGCCTGGATGATGGATGCGTGAAAAACGCGCCGCGGCACCAAGGACGGCTTCCCGAATGAATTGACTTTTTCTGCCCGAAGGAATACAATATTTCCGTTCAGAAACATTCATACGCGCCTGATATGCATGAAAAGGATGATGGCCATGAAAGTAGTACTGCAGGACCTGACCAAAAAATTTCCCAGCAGGCATCAAAAGGGAGCCGAAGTCATTGCCGTGAACGACTTTGATTTCGAAATCCCGGACGGGAAGCTCATCGGCTTGCTGGGCCCCTCGGGCTGCGGGAAAAGCACCACGCTGAACCTGATCTCCGGCCTGGAGGCCCCCACCGAAGGGCGAATCTTTTTCGGGGAAGACGATGTGACCCGTCTGCCGCCGGAAAGCAGGGGCGTGGGGCTGGTATTCCAGAATTACGCACTGTATCCCCACCTGACGGTGCGGGACAATATCATGTTCCCCCTGAAGAATCTGCGGGGGAAAGAAAAGCTGACCCGGGATGAAATGATGGAAAAGGTGCGGAAGGCTGCGCATCTGGTGCAGATCGACGAACTGCTGGAGCGCCGGCCCGGCGAGCTTTCCGGGGGTCAGCAGCAGCGGGTGGCCATTGCCCGGGCGCTGGTGAAGATCGGAAGAGCGTCGTGTAGGGAAAGAGTGTAGGATAGGGTGTA
>CAZQAM010000058.1:6133-7537 GCA_964591355.1 uncultured Oscillospiraceae bacterium | reverse complement strand
GAGCAGCAAAGCGGCGGCAGTTTGCGATGATACGTTATGCGGCCAAAGCAACAGGCAGTTGCTTGCTTTTCATGAGGCGGCGGTGTTATGATAGGGCCGAGGTGATGAATCCATGGAAACGAAAGACGTGATCCTGTCTCTGCGCAGTCAAAAGGGGCTGTCCCAGGAGGAGCTCGCGAAGGCGCTGTACGTGACCCGGCAGGCGGTGTCCCGCTGGGAAAACGGGGAAACCGTGCCCAACACCGAAACGCTGAAACTGCTGTCCCGGTTCTTTGAGGTATCCATCAACACGCTGCTGGGCTCGCATCAAAAGCTTTTCTGCCAGTGCTGCGGCATGCCGCTGGAGGAAGACGCCGTCATCAGCCGGGAGACAGACGGGACATTCAATGAAGCATACTGCAAGTGGTGCTACACAGATGGAAGGTTTGTCTATCCCTCCATGGAATCGCTGGTGGATTTCCTGACGGAGCACTTTTCCAGCGACCAGTTTCCCCCCGAGCAGGCCCGGGCGTATTACAGAGAGCATTTGAAAGAGCTCAGTCACTGGAAGCAGGCATAAACCCCGGAGCTTTCTGAAGAGCGATTCCGAAGGGAACCGCTCTTTTTTGTTCATTCAGCATTCAGATATGAAAACACGGCCGAATTTCAAATTGAAAAAAGCCCGCAGAGTCTTTATCATTAAATCCAGGGAAAGGCCTCCCAACCCACAGAAAGAAGGTTCGTACAATGGCTTATAATCTGAATCAGGTCGCCATGATCACGGGGCTGACCACAAGAACGCTGCGGAATCATCTGAAGCTTGGGCTCCTGAAAGGGGAAAAAACCGACGGCAGCTGGATTTTCACCGAAGAAGCGCTGGACGCGTACTGGGCGGACCCCTCCGTCCGGCGGGCCATCGCAGCGAGGCAGCACGCGGTGGTTTACGATTTTCTGGCTGACCCCTTCAAGAAAACCAACCGCATCTGCGCCATCCTGGATTTCCCGGTTTCTCCGGAGGAGGCTCTCCGCACCGCGGAGTTTTTCTGCGCGGAGATATCCCGCCGGGGCAGCGATGTGGAATTCCGCTTCATCAACGAAAAGAACTTTTCCCGCTTCATTCTCTCCGGATCGGAGGAGCAGGTCAAAGGCTTCATGAAAGCGTATTACGAACGGTGACGGGATTGCGCCGCGGCGCGGTGAAAACCGAAGCGGCCACCCCTCCAACAGCGATTCCCGGCGGAACCGCTGTTTTTTCACCGGCGGTTTCGCACGGGGCAAACGGAATAATATACAGAAAAAATGCATTCCTGGGCCGGATCAGCCTCCAATTCGCATTGCGGAATGGCCGAAAATCCTGTATAATATTCAATCATCGGCCGCTGGCCGGAAAATGGAGGAAACGTTTATGAAGAAAATCGCTGCGCT
>CAZQAM010000058.1:0-6123 GCA_964591355.1 uncultured Oscillospiraceae bacterium | reverse complement strand
GCCTCCGCTTTCGCGGAACTGATCTTTACCACCGGCGGCGCCGCCGGCACTTACTACGCTTTCGGCAACGTGCTGGCCCAGTACATCACCAACAAAACCGACGTGGCCGTCACCGCCATCGTGGGCAACGGCTCCGCCGCCAACATCGATTTGCTGGATCTGGGCGAAGCGCAATTGGGCCTGGTCCAAAACGACGTGGCCAGCTACGCCCTCAACGGCATCCGGCAGTACGAAGCGCCCATCACTTCCTTTACGGCGCTGGCTTCCCTGTACGCCGAGACCGTGCAGCTGGTCACCTGCGACCCCAACATCAAGAGCGTTGCCGACCTGAAGGGCAAGAACGTATCCATCGGCTCCTCCGGCTCCGGCGTGTATTTCAACGCCCTGGACTTCCTGGCCGCCTATGATCTGACCCTGGACGATATCAATCCCCAGTACCAGTCCTTCGGCGATTCCGCTGAATCCCTCAAGGACGGCAAGATCGACGCTGCCTTCGTGGTGGCCGGCGCTCCCACTCCCGCTGTCACCGATCTTTGCACCACCAAGGGCGCATACCTGGTGGCGCTGGATGACGAGCACATCGCCAAGCTGCAGGAGATCTCCCCCGCTTACGCCAAGAGCGTGATCCCCGCCGGCACCTACGCTGGCATCGACACTGATGCCGTCACCGTGGCCATCAAGGCCACCATCATCGCCAACGGCGATGTGACCGAGGATGAGGCGTATCTCATCGTTTCCACGATCTTCGACAACGCCGCCGACATCGCCCAGGTGCACGACAAGGGCACGGAGCTGGATCTGGAATACGCCTCCAGCTGCGGCCTGCCCTATCATCCCGGCGCCGCCAAATACTTTGCCGAGCACGGCATCACGGTGGTCACCGCCGAGTAAGCATCGCTGAAAACATCGCAACAGGGGGCTGTGGCTTCATGGCCGCAGCCCTTTGATGCATTCCGGCACCCATCAAGCATGATAAGGAGTTTTGCTGATGTCCGAAAAAAAGACACCGGATCCTTTGCTGAATCCGCAGGAAACCGACGCCTCCACCGGCTCCGCGGCTGAAGTGGACGCCGTCATGCGGAAATACGACCGGGAATCCAACACTCGCATCTGGGAGGGCAAACCGAAGATCTTGGTGAGCTGCATCCTGGCTGCTTTTTCCCTTTTCTGCATTTACGTCACCCTTTTCGCCAATTTCCTGGAGCAGGCGCGCATGACCAGCTTCGTGGGCCTGGTGATCATCATGGGCTATTTGACCTTTCCCGCCCGGAAGAGCCATGTGAGGCCCAATCACCTGCCCTGGTACGATATCCTGCTGATGGTGCTGGGCGCCGGTGCCTTTTTCTATTATACCTTCAACGCCAGCACCATCCTCAATACCCGGCTGAAGGTGATCCTCACCGATCCCATGTACACCATCATTGCCATCGTGGGCATCCTGGCGCTGGCGGAACTGTGCCGGCGCAGCGTAGGGCTGCCCATCCTGTTCGTGGCGGCTTTTTTCATCGCCTATACCTTCTTCAACGGCAAGACCCTCCAGCGCACCGCCTATGAGATGTTTTACGGGGACAACGGCATCCTGGGCACGCCGGTCAACGTCTGCTCCAAGTACATCGTGGTGTTCATTATCTTCGGCGCGTTCCTGGAGCGCAGCGGCGTATCCGCCTTCTTTATCAACCTGGCCAATGCCCTGACCGGCCGGTTCGCCGGCGGCCCGGCGAAGGTGGCCGTCATTTCCTCCGCCCTGTGCGGCATGGTCAGCGGCTCCTCTGTGGGCAACACGGTCACCACCGGCTCCGTCACCATCCCCATGATGAAGAAGACCGGCTACCGCGCCGAATTCGCCGGCGCCGTGGAAGCCGCGGCCTCCACCGGGGGACAAATCATGCCCCCCATCATGGGCGCCGCCGCGTTTTTGATGGCGGATTACCTGGGCATCAATTATTCCACGATCATCGTGAAAGCCATCCTGCCCGCGATCCTGTATTTCCTGGGCATTTTTATCGCCGTGCATCTGGAGGCCAAAAAGCTGGATCTGCGGGGCATCGACCGGGCGCTGCTGCCCCGCATCCGCTCCCTGGTGGGCGAAACCTACCTGCTTCTTCCTTTGATTGTGCTCATTTACCTGGTCTGCTCCAATACCCGCACCATGCAGTTTTCCGCCGCCGTGGCCATATTGGCTGCGATCCTGGTGGGGATGATCAGCAACGTGATCCGCTATTGCAAAGAGAATCGCGGCTCCTTCAAGCCCGGCGCCGCCGCGTCTGCCGCCGTGGGCGCCCGGGGCGGCTTTACCGTGAAAAGCATCTTTGAATCCCTGGAGGCCGGCGGCCGCTCCTGCGTGACGGTGGCTTCCGCCTGCGGCATGGCAGGGGTTATCTGCGGCTGCATCACGGTGACCGGCCTGGCCAACAAGCTGATCAATTCCATCGTGAATGTCAGCGGCTCTTCCATGCTGCTGGGCCTTTTGCTCACCATGCTGTGCTGCATCGTGCTGGGCATGGGCCTGCCCACCACCGCCACCTACTGCATCATGGCCTCCACCTGTGCCCCGATCCTCATCAGGATGGGCGTGCCCGCCATCGCGGCGCATTTCTTCGTATTCTACTATGGCATCGTGGCGGATATCACCCCGCCCGTTGCCCTGGCCGCTTACGCCGGGGCCGCCATTGCCAAGGGCAAGCCCATGCAGACCGGCGTCACCGCCACCCGGCTTGCCATCGGCGCTTTCATCATTCCCTTCGTATTCGCCGCCAGCCCTGCCCTGCTGTTCATCAATACCACCTGGTCCGAGGTCATCCTGATCACCCTCACATCCACCCTGGGCATGATCGGCGTGGCCGCCGGCCTGAGCGGCTACCTGATCGGGAACATGAATATCCTGGAGCGCATCCTGTCCATCGCGGGCGGCCTGATGCTCATCGTCCCGGGCCTGCTCACCGACGCCCTGGGGATCGGGCTGATCGCCCTGGCTGTGGCCATGCAATGGCTCCGGAAGAAAAACAGCGCCACCCTGTCCGCCTGACAGCAATAAGGATAATCTGCCGGAAGCGCCGGAATGCCGGCGTTTCCGGTTTTTTTGCAGGAAAAACAGGCTTCTTTGCCGAACAGAATCATACAGGCCCGTCTTTCCCATATACCGGGCACGTCTTGTCCTGAAAAGGAGAACCTATGGATTATCAGCACACCCCCGTATTGCTTCAGGAAGTGCTTTCCTTTCTGGATCCTCAGCCCGGGCAGGTCTTTGCAGACGGCACCCTGGGCGGAGGCGGCCACAGCGAAGCCATTCTGCAGCGGATCGGGAATACCGGCGCGCTCTTTGGCATTGACCGGGATCCCGCGGCCATAGAAGCGGCAGGCGAAAGGCTGCAACGCTTCGGCGCCGCATTTCATGCCGTGCACGGAAATTTTCACGATGTGAAAGAATTGCTGCCGGGGGTCCATTTGAACGGCGGGCTGCTGGATCTGGGGGTGTCCTCCCATCAATTGGACACGCCGGAACGGGGATTTTCCTACCATGAGGACGCGCCGCTGGACATGCGCATGGATCCCTCCCGGGGCGTCACTGCGGCGGAATATGTGAATTCCGTGTCCGAGCAGGAATTCTGCCGGATCCTCCGGGAATACGGTGATGAAAAATGGGCGGCGAGAATCGCCCGGATCCTGATGGAAAAGCGGCAGCAAAAGCCGCTGGAAACCACCCGGGACCTGGTGGCGGTGGTGGACGCCGCCATTCCCAAGGCGGTGCGGAGAAAAGACGAGGGCCATCCCGCCCGGCGGACTTTTCAGGCCGTGCGCATCGCGGTGAACGACGAAATCGCGCCGCTGGAAAAAGCGCTGAACGATTGGGTGGATCTGCTGCTGCCCGGAGGCAGGCTGGCGGTGATCACCTTTCATTCCATTGAAGACCGGATCGTGAAATCCGCCTTCCGCAGGATGCAGAATCCATGCGTCTGCCCCCCGAAGGCCCCCGTGTGCGTATGCGGGAAAAAGCCCCTGGGCAGGGCCATCGGCGGAGCCATCCGGGCGGGCGCGGCGGAACTGGCCCTGAATCCCCGGGCTCACAGCGCCACTTTGCGGGTGTTTGAAAAAGGACGGGATAACGCATGAGCACACTCTATATCGTGGCCACCCCTATCGGCAACCTGTCGGATATGAGCCCCCGGGCGGTGGAAACGCTGAAAAGCGCGGCTCTTATCGCCGCGGAGGATACCCGGGTGACCCGGAAGCTGACAGCGCACTTTGGCATCGATACACCCCTGATCTCCTGCCACCAGCACAACGAAAAAAGCCGGAGCGCGGACATCATCGAACGGATGCTTGAAGAAAACATCGACGTGGCGGTGGTCACCGACGCGGGCACCCCGGCCATATCCGACCCCGGGGTGGAAATCGTGCGGCTGGCGGCGGAAAAGGGCATTCCCGTCGCCGCGGTGGCGGGCCCCAGCGCTTTTGCCGCGGCGGTGTCGGTAAGCGGGTTTGATTTTTCTTCCTTCACGTTTTACGGCTTTCTTCCCCGCAATGCCGGGGAATTGCGGGAAAAACTGCTGTCCATCGGCAGGAAGGACGAGGCCGCCGTCTTTCACGAATCCCCTCATCGGGTGAAAGCCCTGGTGAAAATGATCGGGGATACGCTGCCGGGAGCGCTGCTGTCGGTAAGCTGCGATCTGACCAAATTGCACGAACTGACCCTGCGGGGCACGCCGGAAACCATCCTCGCCGCGCTGGAGAGCAACGAAAAGAGCGAAAAGGGCGAATACTGCGTGGTGGCAGATCTGCGGAAAGTGCGTCTGACGGAGGAAAAGCCCGCCCTCCAGGCCAGCCTGGAAGCCAGGCTGTTCGATCGGATGCTTCTTGGCCACAGCCTGCGGGAAGCCACGGAGGATCTGACCGCGGAAGGCGAAAAAAAGAACGCCGTGAAGGCCGCGGCCCTGCGGGTCAAAAAATTGCTGGAACACGGCACGGCATAACAAAAACACAGGCCGGAATCCACCCCCTCCGGCGCTCAGGCGAAACGGATGATCCATCGATATCACGATGCGGAGGCATTTCCCATGTCAGAATTCAAAGGGCTCAGCGTGCGGGGAGCGGAATTCATGCTGCCCCGGGAGGAAAATGATCTGGCCGTGTGGCCTGTTGTCGCCTGCGACCAGTACACGGCGCAGAAGGAAAAATGGGAGCAGGCGGACGCCTGCGCAGGCGGCAGGCCTTCTTCACTGCGGCTGATCATCCCGGAATGCTATCTGGATGAAAGCGAAAAGCGGGTGCCCGCCATCCAGCGCGCCATGCGGGAATACCTGGGCGCGGGCATCCTGGCCCCGGCCGTTCGGGGCATGGTGCTGACGGAGAGGGAAACCCAGTCCGGCAAACGGCTGGGGCTGGTATTGACGGTGGATCTGGAGGATTACGATTACGCGCCCGGCAGCCAGTCCCCCATCCGCCCCACGGAGGGCACCATCCTGAGCCGCATCCCGCCCCGGCAGAAGGTTCGCCGCGGCGCGGCGCTGGAATTATCCCACGTGCTGCTGCTGTGTGATGACAGGGAGCGCACCGTCATCGAGCCCCTGTACGCCCGCCGCGCCTCCCTGCGCCCTTTGTATGATGTGGAACTGATGCTGGGCGGCGGGCATCTGCGTGGCTGGGCAGTGGAAGAGGAAGCGATGCTCTCCTCCGTCGCCCGGGCCATCCGCGCGCTGAAAGAGAAGCTCTCCCCCGGCGGCATCCTCTTCGCCGTGGGGGACGGCAACCATTCTCTGGCCACAGCGAAAGCCCATTGGGAAGAAGTGAAAAAGGCCCTGCCGGAAGCGGAGCGCGCCCATCATCCCGCCCGCTTCGCCATGGCGGAGCTGAACAATATCTATGACGACGCCCTGAATTTTGAGCCAATCCACCGGGTGGTGTTCGGCGCGAAGGAAGCGCAGGTAAAGTCCATCCTGGCGGAGGCGCAGCTGTGTCCCGTTTCTGAGCATGCCGACCTTGCGCTGGTTTCCTCCTCCGGTGAACGCGGCTACCGGATCGGGCGCCCTTTGCACACCCTGCCGGTGGGCACGGTGCAAAAGCTGCTGGATCAAAGAGAAGGCCTGCGGCTGGATTATGTGCACGGGGCCGACGCGGTCCGGCAGA
>CAZQAM010000057.1:0-7568 GCA_964591355.1 uncultured Oscillospiraceae bacterium | reverse complement strand
AGATAATGAGCGGTGACTGGAGTTCAGACGTGTGCTCTTCCGATCTAGTGGAAAAATACCTGGGCGCGCCCCGTTTCCTCCGGGAAGCGCCGGAAAAGCAGCCGAAGGTCGGCGTGGTGAACGGCCTGGCCTATACCACAGTGGGGGGCGAAACCCTGGCGGTGGAATGCGCCGTGATGCCCGGCAGCGGGCAGGTGCAACTGACAGGCCAATTGGGCGACGTGATGAAGGAAAGCGCCCGGGCGGCCCTCTCCTGGGTGCGCGCCCACGGTGGGGAATTCGCCCTGGATCCGGATTTCCACAAGACGCTGGATATCCATATCCATGTGCCCGAAGGCGCTGTGCCCAAGGACGGGCCCTCCGCCGGCGTCACCATGGCCACGGCGCTGGTATCGGCGCTGACCGGACGAGCGGTCCGGCAGGACGTGGCCATGACCGGGGAAATCACCCTGCGGGGCAGGGTGCTGCCCATCGGCGGCGTGAAGGAAAAACTGCTGGCCGCATACCGCGCCGGCATCCAGACCATCCTGCTGCCCACCGAGAATAAGAAGGACCTGGAGGATGTGCCGCCCCACGTGCTCAGCCAGTTCCGCATCGTGACGGCGGAGAGCATCGACGACGTATTGAAGGTCGCCTTATTGCCGGCCAGGAACGATTAGAAGAGGAGACGTGCACTTTCTCTGGCGTCAGAGAAAGTACCAAAGAGACCGGCCCTGAACATTTTCAGTACGCCTTCTTTGGCACTGTCTTGAAGACTCCAAGAAAGTACACGTTTCCCTTGCCCCAGCATACGAAAGCGAGGGACTCATGGAAATCAAATCCGCTGCATTTGTGACCAGCATGAGCGTGTATCAGGCGCCGTCACCCGCGCTTCCGCAGATCGCGGTGGCGGGGAAAAGCAACGTGGGCAAATCCAGCCTGATCAACAGCCTGTGCCGCCGGAAGGCCCTGGCGAAAACCAGCGCCACCCCGGGCAAGACCCGGCTGATCAACCTGTTTCTTCTCAACGGCAGCTTTCATCTGGTGGATCTGCCGGGATACGGCTATGCCAAGGTGGACAAGCAGGAAAAGCAGCGCTGGGGCGGCATGATGGAAAAGTATTTCCGGGAAACAGAGCAGCTGAAATTGACCTTGCACCTGGTGGATATCCGGCACGAGCCCACCCAGGACGACATACAGATGAACGAATTCCTGCGGGCGTACGGCCTGCCCTTCCTGGTGGTGGCCACAAAAGCGGACAAGATTTCCCGGGGTGCCCGGATGAAATACCTGGCGCCCATCTGCAGGATAATGCAGGTGCAGCCCTGGCAGGTGGTGTGCTATTCCTCCGAAACGGGAGACGGCCGGGAGCAATTGCTGGAGGCCATGGAAAAGGCGCTGGCCGAACCGATGGAAACAGAGGAAGGCTGACAGGCTTTCTTCATTAAGATTCCTCAAATATTGAAATAATCCGCACAGATGATTTGCCGGAAGGAAGAAAAGCCATGTCGACGCTGAAAAAACTCCGCGGGAAGTATCTCCTGGTTCTTTTGGCGATGAGCGGCCTGGTTTCTTCCTCTCTGGGGATCATGAGCAACGCGGGCGGGATTTTTTTCACGCCGATGGCCGCTGAACTGGGGCAGCCCACCGCGGCGGTCAACCTGACGCTGACCATCAGCAATCTTGCGTTCGCCGTAGGCGGGATTCTTTCCGTCAAATGGGTAAAGCCCAAAAACTATCACCCGGCGGTGATCTTATTCAGCCTGCTTTTTGCCACCTTCACTGCTCTTCTGGCTGCTTGCCGCGATATGCTCTCTCTTTATCTTTTCAGCGCGGTCCGCGGGTTCTCTGCGGGGCTGGTTGGCACTGTACTGGCTACCACGGTCCTGGGCAACTGGTTTCTTTCGGATACGGGCTTTATCACCAGCCTTGCCCTTGGCAGCTCCGGCCTGACCGGGGCCCTGTTCAATCCCCTCCTGGAAGCTGTGATCCGATCCGCGGGATGGCGGACGGCTTATCTGGCATCTGCCGGCATCATCCTCCTGCTCAACCTTCCCGCCATGCTGTGTCCCATCGGCTTTCTGCCGAAGGATTCCGGCATGGAGCCTCTTGGCAGGCCTGCCGCAAGAGAAGAAAGCAAAAACCGGCCAATCCGTGAAAAAGCGGCCCCGGGGCCAGCTGTCATGATGATGACGGTCCTGGCTTTTTCCCTGATTTCTTTCGTGACATGCGTGCCGCAGCTTTTCAAGCCCATCGCCGGAACGTATGGCCTGGGAGAAACCGGGATCGTGATGATGTCCGTGGTGCTGGCGGTAAACACCGCCGGGAAGTTTCTTCTGGGCCTGATGACAGACCGTATCGGCGTGCGCTTCTCCTTCCTGATCTATGGGCTGATCGTTGCGGCCGGCATGCTGCTGCTTCTTCTGATCCGCCTTTCAGGCGCGCTGCTGCTCAGCGCCGCCATGATAGGGCTCAGCTATTCCCTTCCCACAGTCGGGGCGGTAATGATCTGCCGGGAGCTTTTCAGCCCCGGGCAGTATGGGGAAATCTATCCGAAGGTCAATCTGGGTGTGTCCGTCGCCAACGCGGTGGGGTATCCGCTGCTCGGGGCCTTTTTCGACCGGGCAGGGAATTATGACGGCGCCCTGACCATGACCTTCTTTGTCGTCCTGTCTTCCATCGCATGCGTTTTCATGATATACAGCCTTGCTTTTCATTCCCGGAAAATGGCATCTCATTCGTAGCTTTCTTTGGCGCGCGCCGGGATCTGCGCGGGGAGGGGGCTGTTCCCTGTCCTTTTGATTTTGACAAACACGGAGTGGAATGCTATAATCATTTTGCAATCATCTGGAAATCACCGCAAAGAAGGTGGAACGTGTGATCCGCGTGGAGATTTTGGCGCAAAACCGTGCGGCGCTTATGCCTTTTGTGATGCTGCCTTTTTCCTTATATAAAGGGGATGCCAACTGGGTGCCGCCGCTGATCGGCAGGCAGCTGAAGGAGCTGTGCGGCAAGCAGGCCGGCCCCCGGCGCTTTTTTCTGGTCTACGATGAGGAAAAGCCGGTGGCCCGGGTGATGGCCGGCATCGATGAAAGGCTTAACGAACGCCTCGGCAGGAAGTGCGGGTACATCGCCCTCTTCGAGTGCGGTCAAAAGCCCGATTACGCCCGCACCGTGCTGGACGCGGCCTGCGCTTATCTCAGGGAAGAGGGCATGGAGGCTGTGCTCGGCCCCATTGGCGGTGAATCGGGGATCGTTTCCCGGGGATTGCTGATCCAGGGCTACGACGGCACGCCGGTGCTGCTGAACCCCTATAATCCGCCTTATTATAATGAATATTTTGAGAAGTGCGGCTTCGAGAAGCACCGGGATTACTTCGCTTATTTCATGCGGCTCAACGAATACGACCCGGCTGTGGAGGAGACGGTGCACCGGGCCAAGCAGCGCTTCGGCTTCCGGGTGGAGCGGGTGACGCTGAACCCTGAAAACCAGGAGCGGGTGATCCAGAATATAACCCGGGTGATCCGGGAAGCGTTCCCTCCTGAATGGGAATTGAGCGTGCCCACCTATGCGGATGTGGCCCAGGCGGTGAAGACCCTGCGGCGGTATTTCCGGCCCGAGCTGGCCGTGATGGCCTATGCCGGCAACCGGCCCATCGGCCTGGTGGCGGTGTTCCCGGATTATAATCAGGTGCTGAAAAAAATGAAGGGACGCCTGCTGCCGCTGGGCTGGCTGAAATATCTGCTGGGGAAGGGCAGCATCCGGGGCGCCCGGTGCTGCATGCAGTTCGTGGTGCCGGAATACCAGTACCGGGGCGTGAACCTGGCCATGTTCCATGAGGCGTATCTGGGCGCGAAGCAGCTGGGCATCCAGTGGGTGGAAGGCTCCATCGTGGATGAAACCAGCGCCTCTTCCATCGCCAACACCGAAAAGATCGCCAGCCACCTGTACCGGGTATACAGGGAGTATGAGAAGAAACTGACCGCGCCGGAAGAGGAGCAGCTTCCGGGCTGAGAAAACCATACAGAAAAAAACCAGACGCCGCCGGATGCTTTTCGGCGGCAGGTTTTTTCAGGGGATCGGGCGGAACAAAACCGCAGAAACAGCAGAACGGAAGGAGGGTGCGGAATGAAACGCAAATCTGTGGGGCCGGGGTTTTCCATGTGCGTCCAGCCGGCGTTTATCGTGGGGACAAACAATGAAGACGGCTCCAGCAATTTCGCCCCCATCACCTGGGTCAGCGTCACGGGCGAAAAGGGCGGCGAGTATTTGCTGACCATCAGCATGTTTGGCACAAAAGTGACCAAACGGAACGTGATAAGGACCGGGCTGCTCAGCGTCAATCTGGTCAGCACCGATATGCTTCCGCTGATGGATTATTTCGGCACGCATTCCGCCAGGAACGGGAAAAAAGACCGGCTGGCATACGGCGTCAGCCGGGGCGAAGCGCTGGATGTGCCCGTCCTGGACGCGAGCCGGTGGGTGTATGAATGCAGGGTCGTTCAATCGGTGGAAACCGGCGAATCGACCACTTTTTTCTGCCGGATCGAGAACATCCAGATCGATGAAAACCTGAATTTTTCGGATGCCTTTGACGTCGATCTTACCGGGCTGGATCCGGTCATTTATTCCGGCAAATATCACAGCATCGGGAAAATGCTGGGCAGCATCGGGGATTTCAGCCCGTGAGCGGGCCCGGGTTTTTGCCGGTATCGGGAGGCCTCCGGGAAACCGGAGGGCTTTTTTTGCACCCGGCGATTTTATGAGGCATAGGATGCAGTACGTTTGGAAAAAAGAGGTGGTGCATGTGATTGCCATGGAGGATGCGGCCCGGTCGGCCCTGCGATGGGAGGAAGCGGCGCTGCTGCCTGCGCTGCCCAGGCAGCGCAACGCAGGGGGGAAGGCCGCGCTGCAGCAGCGGCTTTGCGCGGCGGCCCGGATGAAAGAAATGCGGCTCAGCGGTGAATTCCATGATCTGGTCAGCGCGGTGGAACAGGCGGATGACGCTGCCCGGCGTCCCTGCCGCGCGGCGCTGCATCATGTGACGGGCAGGTAAATGAGCGGCCTCCGGCTGTGCGGAGGCCGCTTTTCCCGGCTTACCGGGCAAAGAGCTGGGTGACGTAGATGAAGCCCTGATCATCAAAGCATACGCCGATGCCCACCTTGGTCCACTGGCTGCCGAGGATGTTGTGCCTGTGTCCGTCGCTGCTCATGAACGCCGCTTCGGATTTTTCCACCGTTGCGTAATGGGCGATGTTTTCCCCAACGCCCCGGAAGGCATAGCCGTAGGATGTCAGCATCTGGGCGGCGGAGCCGTAGGTGGGGGAAGTGTGGGCGAAATAATGGTTCTGCTTCATATCACAGGATTTCAATCGCGCCAGCTCCGAAAGCCGGCTGTCCAGGGGCAGGGCGGGGAGACCATTCTGACCCCGATCCTGATTCAGCAAATTCCACGCTTTTTGCTCTTGCATTGCAGCAGATGTTGTAGTATAATCTCCCGTGCTTGATGACGGGTTGGCGGACGGCCGGGCCGTAGGGGCCTGGGTGGGCCGGGGAGCCGGCGCTTCTGTGGGCCGGGCCGTGGGAGAAACTGCGGGCGCAGCCTCTTCCCGTACCGGGCAGGCAGTGGCCCTGCAGGCTTCGATCAGCGCTTCATCAGCGTCATCGGCAGGATCATGATCAGGGGAGGCGGTCCGGCAGGGCGTGCTTTGCCGGTACGGCCAGCCTTTGAAACCGAATTGGGATGTGGGTGCTTCCGCCGGCGCAGCCGCGCAGACGGCGGTGATGAGCAGGATCATCAGGATCAGGCAAGTACCTCGTCTCATGGTGGGTCCTCCTTTGTTAAGAAATTATTACGATCGCAAAAAAATCGTAATATACTTTTTCCATATCGTCAACGGAATTGCCAGTTCGCTGCCATGGAAATGGTTGGCAGCGGGAAACGGAGGAAAAAATGGCTTTGATCAAGTGCCCGCGGTGCGAATTGAATTATATCAGGGAAGAAGAAGGCTATTGCCCCATCTGCAAAAGGGAAATGAAGGGCGAGGGCCAGGCGGAAGAAATCGAACTGTGCACGGTATGCAATGAGCACCCGGCGCTGCCGGGCAAGGACGTATGCCTGTTCTGCCTGAAGGAAATGAATGCCGATGACAGCCGGGAGGAAGAAGAAAGCGAAGTCCGGGTGGACGAAGCGTCGCTGGATATTGACCCTGTCAGCGGTATGGATGAAATTATCCCTGAAATGGATGAGGATATCCCTGAAAGGGAATACGACGAAATCGAGAATGATCTTTCCCTGGAGGAAATGGAAGAAGACGAAAGCGAAGACGGGGAAGACGAGGAAGAAGAGGACTGAGTGGCTGTATTTGCGATCGGCGATCTGCATCTGCCCGGGGGCGACGACAAGCCCATGAATGTGTTCGGCCCGCATTGGGAAGGGCACTTTGACCGGATCCGGGCGGACTGGAGCGCCCGGGTGGGGGAAAAGGATCTGGTATTGATCCCCGGAGATATCAGCTGGGCCATGCAGGTGGAGCAGGCGATGCCCGATCTGCTGGCCATTGCCGCGCTGCCCGGAAGAAAGGTGCTGCTGCGGGGCAACCACGATTATTGGTGGTGCGGGATCGGCAGGCTCCGCGATATGCTGCCGGAGGGCATGTACGCCGTGCAGAATGATGCGCTGCTCCTGGATGATGTGGCCGTCTGCGGCACCCGGGGCTGGACGCTGCCTTCTCCCGGCGGCAGCCCTGAGGATGAAAAGATATACAGCCGGGAACTGATCCGGATGGAAATGTCCCTGGAAAGGGCAGCGCAAATGAAGCGGAAGCGGCTGATCGTCATGTGCCATTACCCGCCGCTGGGAGAAGGCGGCGCGGAGACTCCGCTGTCCCGCCTGCTGGAAAGGTATCGGCCGGACGATGTGGTGTACGGCCATCTTCACGGGGCCAGCCTCCGGGGAGCGGTGACGGGCCTCATCCACGGCATCCGCTATCACTGCGTATCCTGTGACGGGCTGGATTTCAGGGTTTACGCCCTGCCGGAGGGGTAAGTGGAGCGCAATCCCATTTCAGATGGATCCATAGCGGGCGAAAGCCCGTTTTTTGATGCAAAAAGGGAGAGGAAGGCCTGCAGGGTGGAAAGAAGGGGCAAAAAGGGGAGGAGTGGCCCATGAGCAGGGGAAAGAGGCCGGAAGCCGGATCATAAATATGAAAAATATATTAAAAATCCCCAAAAGGTGAAAAAAGAAATTACGATCATTTTTTATAAATTATGATCAGAAAACTATTGGATTTTTATAGAATATAAACAAAAAATCAGAAAGCGAACGATGGCGTTCGCTTCTTTTTTTGCAAACAAATGAGAACATATTTTCTATTATATGTCGAAAACATGACAAAAATCGGCTATATGATACGAAAGTATTTCCCAAAGACAAAAAACGCTGTTCTTTCCATGCTTGACGAGACTCCAAAAAGTGGATTATAATGGGGGCACATCCCAAAAAGTGGTGAGTTTGTGGCAGATTGTGTGGTGAAAATATGGCGAGATCGGAAGAGCACACGTCTGAACTCCAGTCACGAGATTCCATC
>CAZQAM010000056.1:5837-7569 GCA_964591355.1 uncultured Oscillospiraceae bacterium | reverse complement strand
CGGTGACTGGAGTTCAGACGTGTGCTCTTCCGATCTGAGATCACACAAAAGGCTGTGCAGAACGCCCTGCACAATCCCCGGGCCATCGACATGGAGCGGGTGGACGCCCAGCAGGCCCGCAGGGCGCTGGATCGGCTGGTGGGCTACAAGATCAGCCCGCTTTTGTGGGCCAAGGTCAAAAAAGGCCTTTCCGCAGGCCGGGTGCAGAGCGTGGCCACCAAGCTGGTGGTGGAGCGGGAGCAGGATATTGAGGATTTTATTCCCGAGGAATACTGGGATGTCACCGCCTCCGCCCTGTTGCCCAGCGCCCGGGGCCGGAAAACCACCTTTTCCCTGCGGCTCAGCACCCTGGACGGCAAAAAAGCCGACCTGCGCAATGAGGAAGAGGCGCGGGAGGCCCTCCGCCGGGTGGAAAACGCCCGTTTTGCCGTATACGGCATCAAAAAGGGCGAAAAGCATAAATTGCCCGCGCCGCCCTTTACCACGTCCTCCCTCCAGCAGGAAGCGGGCCGGAAGCTGAATTTCACCACCCAGAAAACCATGCAGGTGGTGCAGCAGCTCTACGAAGGCGTGGATCTGGAAGGCGAAGGCACCCAGGGCGTCGTCACCTATATCCGCACCGACAGCGTGCGGGTATCGGAGGAAGCGCTTGCCGCCGTGCGCGCCTACATTCCGGAAAGATTCGGCAAGGACTACCTGCCGGATGTCCCCAATGAATACAAGGGCCGCCGCAACGCCCAGGACGCCCATGAGGCCATCCGCCCCACCGATATTTCCCGCACGCCGGAATCCATCAAGCCTTCCCTGACCAAGGAACAGTTCCAGCTCTACCGGCTGATCTATACCCGCTTCCTGGCCAGCCAGATGAAGCCCGCCATTTACGATACCCAGCATATGGATGTGGCCGGGGACGGGGTGGGGCTGCATTTTTACGGCGAGCACAAGCGCTTTGCCGGCTTTACCAGCGTCTATGAAGAGAGCACGGATGAATATCAGGAAAGCGCGGAAACCACACTGCCCGCTTTCGTGGAAGGCGCTCCGGTGACCATCGAATCGGCGGCCTGCCAGCAGCATTTCACCCAGCCGCCGGCCCGGTATACCGAGGCCAGCCTGGTTCGCACGCTGGAAGAAAAGGGCATCGGCCGGCCCTCCACCTACGCCCCCACCATCACCACCATCATCGCCCGGGGCTATGTGATGCGGGAAAGCAAGCGCCTCTTCCCCACGGAGCTGGGCCGCATGATCAATTCCATGATGACGGAATACTTCGGCCCCATTGTGGATACCGAATTCACCGCCGAGCTGGAAGACGAACTGGACCAGGTGGAAGAAGGAAAGGAAGACTGGCACCAGGTGCTCCGGGACTTTTATCCCGCCTTCAGCGATATGCTGGAAAACGCCGAGGAAGCCATTGAAAAAGTGGAAATCCAGGATGAGCCCAGCGATGTCGTCTGCGACAAATGCGGGGCGCAGATGGTGTACCGGGTGGGGCGCTTCGGCAAATTCCTGGCCTGCCCCAATTTTCCCGACTGCCGGAATACCAAGCCCATCCTCAATTATATCGACGCCCCGTGCCCCAAGTGCGGCGGCAGGCTGCTGGAAAAGAACAGCCGGAAAAACCGGAAATTCTACGGCTGCGAAAACTACCCGGCGTGCGATTTCGTTTCCTGGGAAATGCCGGTCCGGGAAAAATGCGAAAAGTGCGGCAGCTTCATGATCTTGAAGCGTTCCC
>CAZQAM010000056.1:5340-5813 GCA_964591355.1 uncultured Oscillospiraceae bacterium | reverse complement strand
ACCTGGCATCTGTGCAGCAATGAAACCTGCCGCCACCGGGTGGAAGTGCCCGCCTCGGAGGAGGAAACATGAGCGTCACCGTCGTCGGCGCAGGCCTGGCGGGCTGCGAGGCGGCGTGGCAGCTCGTGCAGCGGGGCGTGCCGGTCCATTTGCTCGAGCAAAAGCCCGCATCCATGAGCCCGGCGCATCATTCGCCCCTGTTCGCCGAACTGGTCTGCTCCAATTCTCTCCGGTCCGACCGGCTGCAAAACGCCGTGGGCCTTCTCAAGGAGGAAATGCGCCGCTTTGATTCCCTGATCCTGAAAGCGGCGGATAATGCCCGGGTGCCCGCCGGCGGCGCGCTGGCGGTGGATCGGGAGGCCTTTTCGGACTTTATTACCGATGCGCTGAAGAGCCATCCCCTGGTCACCGTGGAATACCGCGAGGCGACAGAAATCCCCGATGCTCCCGCTGTGATCGCCTCCGGCCCCCTG
>CAZQAM010000056.1:0-5330 GCA_964591355.1 uncultured Oscillospiraceae bacterium | reverse complement strand
CGCTGAATTTCTACGACGCCGCCGCCCCCATCGTCACGGCGGAATCCCTGGACAGGAGCAAGGTATACCGGGCTTCCCGCTACGGCCGGGGCGACGACTATCTGAACTGCCCCATGACAAAAGAAGAATACGACGCCTTTGTGGCGGCGCTTTTGACGGCCGAAACCGCTCCCATCCACGGCTTTGAGGAAAGCAAAGTATTCGAAGGCTGCATGCCGGTGGAATCCATGGCCCGGCGGGGTCCCATGGTGCTGGCTTTCGGGCCCCTCAAGCCCGTGGGCCTGCCCGATCCCCGGACGGGAAGGGAGCCTTACGCCGTGGTGCAATTGCGGCAGGATGACGCCGCCGGCACGCTGTATAACCTGGTGGGGTTTCAGACAAGGCTGAAATTCCCGGAGCAGAAACGGGTCTTTGGCCTGATCCCGGGGCTGGAAAACGCCGAATTCGCCCGTTACGGCGTGATGCACCGCAATACCTTCCTGAACAGCCCCGGCATTCTGGACAGCCATTACCAGATGATTTCCCGCCCCGGCCTGTTTTTCGCCGGGCAGATGACCGGGGTGGAAGGCTATGTGGAATCCGCCGCCAGCGGTATGGTGGCCGGTATCTGCGCCGCCCTGCAGCAGCAGGGCCGCCCTCTGCCGGTATTCCCCCGGGAAACGGCGCTGGGCGCGCTGGCCCAGTATGTTTCCACCCCCAACCGCTCCTTCCAGCCCATGAACGTCACCTTCGGCATCATGGACAGCTGGCCCGAAAAAGTGCGGGGCGGCAAGCAGGCCCGGTACGAAAAGATTGCCGGCCGGGCGCTGGAGAGAATCGAGCAGCTGAAAAGAGAAATCGACGGACGCTGACAGAAGAAAGAGGTGCTCCATGAAACGTTTGATCCTTTGGGTCTTTGCCTGTTCTCTGCTCATGATCCCCTTTTCTTCCCGGGCGGAAGAAACTTCCCAGGCCGTTTTCCGGGCTCTGCAGGAGGAAAAATACGGGGAAATCCGGCAGCAGATGGATGACGCCATGAAAGCCGCGATTTCAGAGCAGGCCCTGGCTGCCCTTCTGCCCCAGCTGGAAGCGGCAGGAGGCGCCTACGCCGGCCAGTTGGAGGAGGAGACCACGCAGCAGGCGGGCTACACCATTCAGATCCTGCATCTGGTCTATGAACGCAGAGGTTTTGCCTTCCGCACTGTGTGGAAGGAGGGTAAGCTTGCCGGTATGCAGATCCTGCCCGAATCGCTTCCCGCCCTGGGTGAGGCTTTGCCCGGCAGCCTGACGGAAGAAGCCGTTTCCCTGGGGGATCCTTCCCTGCCCGGCACCCTGACGCTGCCTGCCCAGCCGGCCGGCGCTCCCCTTCCGGCAGCGATCCTGGTGCACGGCTCCGGCCCCAACGACCGGGATGAAACCGTGGGGCAGACGAAGCTGTTCCGGGATCTGGCCTGGGGCCTGGCGCAGAAGGGCATCGCTGTGCTGAGGTACGACAAACGCACCCTGGTATATGCCAGCCAGCTGGCCGCCCAGGATTTGACCCGCTTTACCCTCCGGGAGGAGACCATGGACGACGCGCTGGCCGCCGCCCAATGGCTGGCCGCCGATGCCCGAATCGACAGCGGCCGCATCGTGCTGATCGGACACTCCCTGGGAGCCATGGCCGCGCCCCGGATTGCTGCGGAGAATCCCGGGGTATTTTCCAAACTGATCCTTTTGTCCGGTTCTCCCCTGACGCTGACGGACATCATGATCCATCAGAATCAGGCCGCCGCAGATGCCGCGCCGGAGGCGGAGAAGCCCGCCTTGCAGGCCATGACGGATGATCTTGGCGAGCAGGCGGCCCGCCTTCTTGCCGGCACGGAGAAGGAAGCGGCGGCAATGACCCTGCTGGGCCAGCCCGCCTATTATTTCTGGGAAATGGCGCAGCACGATACCGGAGAAATCCTGCGATCCCTCCCCCTGCCGGCGCTGATCATCAACGGCGGCTCGGATTTCCAGGTGCCGGATGCAGACGGCATCGACGCCTGGCGGGCCCTTGATTTGCCGGATACCGTACAATTGCTCCACAAAGAAGCGCTGAATCATCTGCTGATGGCGCCGGACGCGCCGGAGGACGTCCGGGGCACGGTGCAGGAATATGAAATACCCTGCCGCGCGGATGAAGCAGTCCTGGAGGAAATCGCCGCATTTATTTTACACTGATCGGAGGATACAGCGATGAACATGAGAGGCACCACCATCTGCGCCGTCCGGAAGGACGGCAAAATCGCCATCGCCGGAGACGGCCAGGTGACCATGGGCGAGCACACCATTTTCAAAGGCACCGCCAGGAAGGTGCGGCGGATCTACAATGATTCCGTGGTCACCGGGTTCGCCGGCTCCGTGGCCGACGCCTTCACCCTGTGCGAGCGCTTTGAGGATAAATTGACCCAGTGCGGCGGAAACCTGGAGCGGGCCGCTGTGATGCTGGCCCAGGACTGGCGCGGCGACAAGGGGCTGAGGCAATTGGAGGCTATGCTCATCGTTGCCAATAAAGAAAGCATGCTCATCGTGTCCGGCACCGGCGAAGTGATCGATCCGGACGACGGAGTGGCCGCCATCGGCTCCGGCGGCAATTACGCCCTGGCAGCGGCCCGGGCGCTGGCGCAGAACACCGATCTGACGGCAAAGGAGATCGCGGAAAAGGCGCTGCACATCGCGGCGTCCATCTGCGTGTATACCAACGACAACATCATCGTGGAGGAGGTGTAAGCATGAGCGAAAAAATCAGCCTGCCCGGAAAAGCCACGGAACTGACCCCCCGGGACGTGGTGCGGGAGTTGAACCGCTATATCATCGGCCAGGATGAAGCCAAGCGCGCCGTGGCCATCGCTCTGCGCAACCGCTACCGCCGCAGCCAACTGCCCAAAGAGCTCCGGGATGAAATCTATCCCAAAAACATCCTGATGATCGGCCCCACGGGCGTGGGCAAAACAGAGATCGCCCGCCGCCTGGCCAAATTGGTGGACGCGCCCTTCATCAAGGTGGAAGCCACCAAGTTTACGGAAGTCGGCTATGTGGGCCGGGATGTGGAATCCATCATCCGGGATCTGGCGGAGAACGCCGTGCGCATGGTGAAGGAGGAGCATGCCGCCCGGGTGAAGACCCGTGCCCAGGTTCTGGCGGAGGACCGGCTGATCACCCTGCTGATCCATCCCCCCAGGAAAGCCGCCGGCGGCAATCCCCTGGATTTTCTGTTGGGCCGCAACCAGGAGCCCCAGCCCACCGAGGAAGAAAAAAGCGAGATCGGCCGGCGGAAAAGCGAGGTCCGGGAGCAGCTCCGCTCCGGCGCGCTGGAAGATCACGAACTGGAAATCGAAGTGGAAGACAGCATGCCGCAATTGGAAGTAGGCGGCGCGTCCATCAATATCGGCGATATGATGGGCGGCATGATGCCCAAGCGCACAAAGCTGCGGCATGTGAAAGTGAAGGAAGCCCGGGAGATCCTGATCCAGGAGGAATCCCAGAAGCTCATTGACGAGGACGCCGTGAAAGAAGAGGCCATCCGCCGCTGTGAGCAGAGCGGCATTGTGTTCCTGGATGAAATCGACAAAATCGCCGGGCGCAGCGCCATGGGCGGCCCCGATGTGAGCCGGGAAGGCGTGCAGCGGGATATCCTGCCCATTGTGGAGGGCTCCACCGTCAACACAAAATACGGCCCCGTGCGCACCGATTTCATGCTGTTCATCGGCGCAGGCGCTTTCCATGTGGCCAAAGTGACCGATCTGATCCCTGAACTGCAGGGCCGCTTTCCCGTGCATGTGAACCTGAAATCCCTCACCCAGGAGGATTTCGTGGCCATCCTGACAAAAACGGACAACGCGGTGACCCGGCAGTATGCTGCCCTGCTGGAAGTGGACAAGGTGCACCTGACCTTTGACGAAGGGGCGCTGAATGAAATCGCCCGCATCGCCATGCTGTCCAATGAAATGGGCGAGGATATCGGCGCCCGGCGGCTGCACGCGGTATTTGAAGAGCTGCTGGAGGACGTATCCTTCAACGCCGGGGGCGACAATATGCCCGATGTGTACCTGACCATCACCACCGAATATGTGCAGGAGCATCTCAAAGCTGCCAAGGAGACCGATGTCCGGCGCTATATCCTCTGACCGCTTGACGAACCGCGCGTTTGCGCATAAAATAAGGAATGATTTGGAAAAGAATTCCTGAGGAGGTGCCGTTTCTTGAAAACGCCCTTGACCATCGCCATTGACGGGCCTGTGGGGGCGGGCAAGTCCACCGTTTCCGACATCGTGGCCCAGCGCCTGGGCATCCTGCATCTGGATACCGGCGCCATGTACAGGGCCGTGGGCCTGTGCGCCCTGGAAAACGGCGTGAACGTGAAAGACGAAGCGGCTGTCTGCGCCCTGTTCGCCGATGGAAAAAACCGGGTGGACGTAAGGTACGAAAACGGAAAGCAGACGACGCTGCTGGGCAGCCGGGACGTGAGCAGCCTGATCCGCACGCCGGAAGTTGGCATGGCGGCTTCGGACGTATCCACCTTGAAGGAGGTGCGTCGCATGCTGGTGAAGCGGCAGCAGGAATTGGCCCGGCAGCAGCCCATGCTGCTGGACGGGCGGGATATCGGCACTGTGGTGCTGCCGGACGCTTCCGTGAAAATCTTTTTGACCGCTTCTCCCGAAGCCCGGGCCCGCCGCAGGCTGCTGCAGCTGAAAGAAGCGGGACAGGCGGCGGAATATGGCGCGATCCTCCGGCAGGTAAACGAGCGGGATTACCAGGATACCCACCGGGAGCACGATCCCCTGCGGCAGGCGGAGGATGCCGTGGTGGTGGATTCCTCCGCGCTGACTTTCGATGAAACGGTCCAAACCATTCTTTCCCTGGTGGAGGCACGCACATGAGTGAAAAAGAACCGCAAACACAGCGGGAGCGCACCTTCTGGTATACCGTGGCGCGGGTGGTGGCCGCTGTCATCGTAAAATGCCTGTTCCCCGTCCGCTATCACGGCAAGGAGCGGTTTTCCCTGACGGCCCCCTATATCCTCATCTCCAATCATAAAAGCTGGATGGATCCTCTGATCATCGCCCAGCCGTGCAAAAAATACGAGGTCCGCTTCGTGGGCAAAAAAGAACTGAACAGCAAAAAATGGGCTGCCCGGCTGCTTGCCAGCCTGCACATGATCACCGTGGACCGGCATCATACCGACCTGGCGGCCATGCGCCAGTGCTTCCGCGCTTTGAAGGACGGGCACGTGCTGGCCATTTTCCCCGAAGGCACGCGCCACCTGCCCGATCTGATGAGCGAAGTGGAAACCGGCACCGCCGTGCTGGCCCTGCGGGGCAATGTTC
>CAZQAM010000055.1:0-7614 GCA_964591355.1 uncultured Oscillospiraceae bacterium | reverse complement strand
GCGCCTGGGCGGCGAGATTTCCAAAGCCGACCTCAAAATCTGGACGGAGGGACTGAAGCTGTAATCTCAAATCATCCTGCCCATCCGAGCCCTTTCGGGTGGGCATCGCTGTATTTGGAGGGATTGATTGATGTCGCTCATGACGCTGTATCACACCGGCTTTCAGGAAATCCGGCAGCCGGATATTCGCGCGGGCCGGGCCAACGCGGACTTTGGCCAGGGCTTTTACCTGTCGCCCGATGAAGCGTTTTCCCGCAGGTGGGCGCGTTTCCGCAAAGGCCGGGAGACCTGGCTGAACGTATATTGCCTTCAGACCGATGGCCTGGCGGTCAAAACCCTGAACCGGGACGAAGCCTGGTTTGATTATATCTTTCACAACCGCTCCGGTCACAAAGACAGCCTGGCAGCATATGACGCGATCATCGGCCCGATCGCCAACGATACGATCTACGATACCTGGGGCATCACCACAAGCGGACTGCTGCGGACGGCGGAAGCACTTCAAATCCTATCGGTGGGCCCGGCGTATACCCAAACCGTCCTGAAAACGGAAAAAGCGGCCGCCCGGCTGCGGTTCGTTTCAGCGCAGATCATACTGGAGAATGAAATCATCGGGTATCGGGAAACCGTGCGCCAGGAAGAGGAAGCCTATCAAAACAGCATCTCGGAATATATCAAAGCAGTCATGGAGACGGACGGCCGCGATCTCCTTTGACGATCTGCAAAAAGCCCTTGAAAACCCAGGCCCCGGCCCGGATCAGGCCGGCGCGCCAAAGACAGCCTGGATCCCGATGGGGGATCCGGTTTTTTATTTCAAAGCCTCCGCGCGCTCTGCACTCCGTGCAGTAGAAATATTGAATCCACCCATTGAGAAATAGTGTTTTTCATGCTAAAATACAGTTGAAAGCAACTAATACTATTTCTCGTCTAAAAAATTGAAAGATTCGGGATGGATTTTTTGTCCTGGCAAAGCTGAATGAAGGGAGGCGTAGCAGCGCTACGTTGACCGGAATGAAGCACTGCCAGGGCGGAAAAGACGCCCGAAGATTCAATGTTTTAGACGCGAAATAGTATAAATACCAGTTTTTCCGCAGCCAACCGACAGAATGGGAAGGAGGATCCCGCCATGAAAAAAGTCTGCATTTTTCTGTCTCTCGCATTGCTTGTTGCAGGCTGTGGCTCCGCTATGGCCGAAAACGATTTTTCGGGCAGCAGGCTTCTGTATCAGGGCCATGGCAGCCTGCGCATCGTCACAGGCGAAGGAAAAGTCATCTATATCGACCCCTATGCCGGGGAAGGGTATGACCTTCCCGCTGACCTGATCCTTGTCACCCATGGGCATCCGGATCACAACGCCGTCAAACTGATCAAAAACCGCAATGAAGGCTGCCGGCTCATTACCTATAAGGAAGCCCTGGTGAAGGGAGAATACAAAACCTTCGATCTGGGATATGCCACCGTCGAAGCCGTACAGGCCGGAAACAACCGCAACCACAGCATCAAGGAATGCGTAGGCTGGCTGATCACGCTTTCCGATGGCGTTTCCATCTACGCCACCGGCGATACCTCCACCACGGATCAGATGGCTGAACTGTCCGCCCGGGATATCCATTACGCGTTCTTTGTGTGCGACGGCCGGTATAACATGGATATGGATGAAGCGATTGCCTGCGCCAAACTGGTGAACGCGCGGCACAGCATTCCGTATCACATGGCGCCCGGCGCTCTGTTTGATCAGAAACGGGCTGAAATGTTTGATGTGCCGAACCGGCTGATCCTTCCCGCCGGAGAAGAGATTTTTCTGGAGGAATGACGGCAGCCCTCGAGCCCGCACAGCAGCATACCGGAGGATAAGGAGGCAAACACCATGATGGCTGGAAAAAGAATGGGAAGAGCGCGCGTCGCAGTATTTCTCTTCGTTGTGTTCCTGGCTGCACAGATCTGCATCACAGGCGCCTCTGCCGATGACGCGGACCTGCTGAACATCCTTCCCGGTCCATGGATCTTCACCGCCTATACCGAAGAGCAGACGGAAGGAGATGAAACGCCGGAAGCGGATCTGGCGTTTCTTACCCTGGAGGAAAACGGGAAAATGTCTCTTCTGTGCAAAGACAAAGACGGAGGCTCCATAGGCTCCTTGGAGGGCACCTGGTCTTTTGAACTCGTATCCGGAGGGATGGACCGTCTGACGCTTTTGTTCACCTCCACGGACCAGCCGTCGGCAGCCGGGAGCGAGTACAGAATGGTATGCGTGTATGACATTTACGCGGAAAGCTGGGTGGAGGAGGATATCCAGTATACCTATCTGATCCTGGAGCAAAACAGCGGCAGCAGCGCTTCCCTGTTTGCGGAAGTTTACGGCAAGGACGGCGAAAGCCCCATTGCGCTGCACAGGGAACAGGGGCCGAACATGAAGATTGTCAACTGCAAAGATTACGTTTCCCTGCGGGAAAACCGATCGAAGTCCTCCGCCCGCCTGGCCAAGGTTCCCCTTGGGGCGTCTGTGCTGGCTTTTCCGGAAGCAGGAGAGGAGAACGGGTTTATCCTGTGCGTATATCACGACGAGTACGGATACATTCTGGCAGAATACCTGCAGCCTGCCGAATAATCGGGAAAAAGGATGGCGGACAGCAAGGAGCTCAAATCCCAATCAGGGGTTTGAGCTTCTTTTCTGCAAAACCGGAGGGCCTGAGAAGCACTCTACGCAGCGTAGGTTGCCCCGGCGCAAGCTTTCTGGTATGCTGTGCGGAAAAGGAGGGATCTCAAATGGACAACTATGTAACCGGCGCGGCCATCAAAGCGCTGCGGGAAAAATACAACATGACCCAGGCCGAGCTGGCAGCCCGGCTGCTGGTCAGCGACAAGACCATATCGAAATGGGAAAACGGGCGGGGTCTGCCGGACATCACCCTGCTGGAGCCCCTCAGCCGGGCCCTGCGCATTTCCGTGCCCGAACTGCTCTGCGGCAAAACCGTCAGCAACGCCAACCGCGCTTCCAATCTGCTCCGCAGCCGCCTGTACTTTTGCCCGGTATGCGGCAACGTGCTGTTTGCCAAGGGGGAGGCGCTGGTTTCCTGCTGCGGCATCCGGCTGCCCGCGCTGGAAGCGGAGGAGCCGGACGAGGATCATACGGTCCGGGTGGAAAAAATCGAAGACGAATTTTATGTGACCACGGCCCACGAAATGAGCAAGGAGCATTTCCTCTCCTTCTTCGCCTACGTCACCATGGACCGTTTCGAAATGAAAACGCTGTACCCGGAGGGAAACCCGGAAGCGCGCTTTTTCATCCGGGGCAGCGGATGGCTGTATTACGCCTGCAACCGTCATGGCCTGTTCCGCAAAAAGCTGGAACGCGCCGTCCTCTGAAAGGACGCACATCCGGAGGACCGACAGCCTTTCCCCCGCCCCCTTGCGGCGCCGCCGTTTTCTGTGATATACTGGAAAGCGATGAAGGAGGGATACGGGATGAAAGTGCTGATGATCAACGGGAGCCCCCGGGCAAACGGCTGTACCGCCCGGGCATTGAAGGAAATCGAAACCACGCTGCAGGCGGAAGGCATCGAAACAGAATTGATCCAGATCGGCAAACAGCCCGTCCGGGGCTGCATCGCCTGCGGCGCCTGCCATCAAAAGGGCGCCTGCGTCTTTGAGGACGGCGCGGTGAACGAGACCGCCCGCAAATTTCAGCAGGCAGACGGGCTGATCGTGGGGTCCCCCGTCTATTATGCCTCCGCCAACGGCAGCCTGATTTCTTTCCTGGACCGCCTGTTTTATTCCAGCCATTTTGATAAAACCATGAAGGTGGGCGCCGCGGTGGTGTCCTGCCGCCGGGGCGGGAATACCGCCACTTTTGACGAACTGAACAAATATTTCACCATCAGCGGCATGCCGGTGGTGTCCAGCCGGTACTGGAATATGGTGCACGGCTTCACCGCCCGGGATGTGGAAAAGGACCAGGAAGGCCTGCAGACCATGCGCATCCTGGGAAGAAATATGGCCTTCCTCCTTCGGGCCATCGCCGCCGAAAAGGAAAAACACGGCCTGCCGCCCCGGGAGGAAAAGCAGGAGTTTACTTCCTTCCCCGACGGGAAATGACGGACGAGGGACGGTGCGTTCTCTTTCGGGCCCGAAAGAGAACCAGAAAGGGCGGCTCTACCGTGAAAGAACGGTCGGGGCCTGCTTTCTCGGAGCCCGAGAAAGCAGCAAAGAGGGCAGCTTTGTTCGTGTAAAAGCAGCAATCGCAGCAAGAAGTTTTAACGCATACCACCGGAATCAGAAAGGGCAGGCAGAAACGAGCTCGTTCGTTTTCTGCCTGCCTTTGTGATTCCTGTTGCCCGGGAGCCCGCCTGCCGCCGTAAGCCTGGCATGCGGAAACAAGCTGCTTTCCTGCCTCCCTCTCGACGCAGAGAATGGGTCCAGGGTACTTTGTACCCTGGCGCGGGGCTTGGGGCCGCGGAGGCCCCAAGGAACCCGTCAGATCCCATAAATATCCCGGCATTTTTCTTCCAGGTAATCCAGATAGCAGGCAGGATCAAAGGGCTCGCCCAGGGCGTTTTCCAGGATCTGGGCCGGGGTGAGCAGGCTGCCAAAACGCCAGATATGCTCCCGGTTCCATTCGTTCATGGGCCGGAAATCGCCTTTGTCCAGAGCGGCGTCGATATCCACCGTTTCCTTCATCCGGCGCAGGAACTGGGCGCCGTACGCGCTGCCCAGGGCGTAGGAGGGGAAATAGCCGATGGCGCCGAAGGACCAGTGGCTGTCCTGCAGAACGCCGTGTTTGTCATCCGGCACGTCGATGCCCAGGTATTCCCTGTACATCCGGTTCCACGCTTCGGGCAGGTCGTGCACTTTCAGTTCGCCGTGCATCACCTGCTTTTCCAGTTCGTAGCGGATCATCACATGCAAAGAATAGGTCACTTCGTCGGCCTCGGTGCGGATGAGGCTGGGCTGCACCCGGTTGACGGCCCTGTAAAAATCCTCCCAGGCGTACGCCGCCATCTCTTCGGGGAACAGTTCCTTAATCTTGGGGAATACGTACCGGCAGAAGGCCCTGCTGCGGCCCAGGATGTTTTCCACAAAGCGGCTCTGGCTCTCATGGATGCCCATGGATACGCCGCCGTCCAGCACGGTATAGGCCAGGTCTTCGTCGCTGCCGGTATCATAGAGGGCATGTCCGCCTTCGTGGATTACGCTGAAGAGGGAATAGGACAGGTCTTCCCGGTAATAGTGGGTGGTGATGCGCTCGTCCAGATGGCTGCCCAGGCTGGTGGTGAAGGGATGCTCGGTGGTGGACAGACCCACGTGATCCCGGTCCAGGCCGATGAGGTCCATCAGCCAGTAGGCCAGCGCTTCCTGCTTGTCCTCCGCAAAATCGCCCTTGATGCATGTATCGCTGACCTGGGGCTTTTCCCCGCAGGCCCGGATCAGGGGCACCAGGCGCTGCTTCAACTGCGCAAAGAACTGATCGCAGGTTTTCTGGCTGATGCCCGGCTCATACTCGTTGAGCCAGTAATCGTAGGGGTCCATCTCCGGGGCGATATAGCGTGCGAAACGGATCCGGCTTTCGAAGATCTTTTCCAGGTACGGCTCAAAGGAAGCGAAATCGCTGTTGTTTTTTGCGTTATACCACACATTCTGGCTTTCCACCACCAGTTTTTCATAGGCCACGTATTCTTCCATGGGGATCTTCTGCATGGCGCGGATATCCTTGATGAGCAGGTATACCATCCGCTGCTCTTTCTGCGTCAGTTCTTTCTTGCGTTCGTCCAGGTATTCCAGCAGCTTCACCGTGTCCTCCCCGGTGGCGAGGGTATAGGTGATTTCGCTGAGGATGCCCATGGTATGGGCCCGGTTTGCGGCGGTGCCCCGGGGGGCGGTGGTTTCTCCGTCGTAGCTCAGCAGGCCCATGGCATGGTCATAGGCGCTCATTTTATCCTGCAGGGTTTTCAATTGCTCCCTGGCGGTGTTCAGATCCATATCAAAATCCTTCCTTTCGGCGGTAATTTCCTGAAAAGTATAGCAAGGATTTCCATACTTGGCAAGCGAAAGAAAAAAACCTTCGTTCCCTTGCATTTTCTCCCGCTTTCGGGTATACTTTTGAATTGGCAAAAGGGAGTAGTTCGCGCCGTTTGCCGGCGTGCTGCGGTGCCGCCAAGCCCGGCGATTCTCAAAAGGATTGCCCGTTCCGCAGATGAACCAGCGTTCAGAACAAGACTTTTACCATGCTTTGGGCATGATGAAAGTCTTTTCTTTTTGCCCGACAAGTAAGGAGGCTGTCCATGAATCTGCAGTTGATCGCCCTGATCCTCTTCATCGCCATGTACGCCGGCATGATCGCTTTCACCAAATATCGGCCCTGGATCGCGCTGGGCGCGGCGGCGGTTTTCCTGATCCTGGGGGTCCAGTCCCTGGGGGGCGTGCCCGGCGCCATTGACTGGAATGTATTGATGATGCTGGCCGGCACCATGGGAACCGTGGCGCTGTTCATCGAAAGCAAAATGCCCAGCCGCATGGCCGACGGATTGCTTCGCCTGACGCCCACGGTGATGGGCGCGGCGGTGGTATTGAGCTTGTTTTCCGGCTTTGTCTCCGCCTTCATTGACAATGTGGCCACGGTGCTGATGATCGCGCCGGTGGGCCTGGCCATCGCGAAGAAGCTGAAAATTTCTCCCGTGCCGCTGCTGATTTCCATTTCGGTATCCTCCAATTTGCAGGGCGCGGCCACGCTGGTTGGGGACACCACCTCCATCATGCTGGGCGGCTATGCCGGCATGGATTTCCTGGACTTTTTCTTCATGCAGGGAAAACCCAGCATCTTCTGGGCGGTGGAACTGGGCGCCGTCGCCACCGTGCCGGTGATCCTGTTCATTTTCCGCAGAAACCGGGAGAAGATCGAGCCAACGCCCATGACGGAAGTGCACGATTATTTCCCTTCCGTGCTGCTGGTGCTCAACGTGGCGCTGCTCATCGCTGCTTCCTTTATTCCCAATAAGCCCTCCATCACCAACGGCCTGATCTGCATCACCCTGTGCGCGGTGGGCCTGATCCGCACGCTGATCCGGGACAAAGACCTGCAGGGGGTCAAAACCGCGCTGGCGGGCATCGATTTTGAGACGCTGCTGCTGTTGGCCGGGCTGTTCATCGTCATTTCCGGCATCACCGAAGTTGGCATCATCGACGAAATCAGCAAGCTGTTCGTGAAAATCGGCGGCGGCAGCCTGTTCCTCATGTATACGCTGATCGTGTTCGGCTCGGTGCTCTTTTCCGCCTTTATCGACAATATTCCCTACGTGGCCACCATGCTGCCGGTGGTGCAGGGCATCGCGGGCATCATGGGCTGCAACCCGCTGCTGCTGTATTTCGGCCTGCTCTGCGGCGCCACCCTGGGAGGCAACCTGACCCCTATCGGCGCTTCCGCCAACATCGTTACCATCGGCATGCTGCGCAAAAACGGCTTTGAAGTGAAGACCTCCGATTTTATGAAGATCGGCTTCCCCTTCACCATGGTGGCCGTGGTGACGGGGTACCTGTTCTGCTGGTTCGTTTGGGCGTAAAGCATCTTGGGGCCTCCGCGGCCCCAAACCCCGCGCCAGGGGGCCAGCCCCCTGGACCCAT
>CAZQAM010000054.1:0-7644 GCA_964591355.1 uncultured Oscillospiraceae bacterium | reverse complement strand
ATAATGAGCGGTGACTGGAGTTCAGACGTGTGCTCTTCCGATCTTGCTTGCCCTCGATGATCTCCTTGAAGCCGCGGATGGTTTCCTTCAAAGGCACATACTTGCCTTCCATGCCGGTAAACTGCTCCGCCACGGAGAAAGGCTGGCTGAGGAATCGCTGCACCTTACGGGCCCGGGCCACGATCAGTTTATCCTCATCGCTCAGTTCATCCATACCCATGATGGCGATGATGTCCTGCAGTTCCTTATAACGCTGCAGGATGCTCTGCACATTGCGGGCCACTTCGTAGTGCTCCTGCCCTACGATTTCGGGGCTCAGAATCCGGCTGGTGGACTCCAGGGGATCCACAGCGGGATAAATGCCCAGGGAAGAAATGGCGCGGCTCAGCACCGTAGTAGCGTCCAGGTGAGCGAAGGTGGTGGCGGGGGCAGGGTCCGTCAGGTCGTCCGCAGGCACGTAAACGGCCTGCACAGAGGTGATGGAGCCCTTCTTGGTGGAGGTGATGCGCTCCTGCAGGGCGCCCATTTCAGTGGCCAGGGTGGGCTGATAGCCCACGGCGCTGGGCATACGCCCCAGCAGGGCGGATACTTCGCTGCCCGCCTGGGTGAAACGGAAGATGTTATCGATGAAGAGCAGCACATCCTGATTTTCCCGGTCCCGGAAATACTCCGCCATGGTGAGTCCGGACAGGCCCACGCGCATGCGGGCTCCCGGCGGTTCGTTCATCTGGCCGTAGACCAAGGCGGTCTTGCTGATAACGCCGCTCTCTTTCATTTCGTTGTATAAATCGTTGCCTTCGCGGGTGCGCTCGCCGACGCCGGCAAACACGCTCAGGCCGCCGTGCTGCTTGGCAACGTTATTGATCAGTTCCATGATCAGAACGGTCTTGCCTACCCCGGCACCGCCGAACAGGCCGATCTTGCCGCCCTTGGCGTAAGGCGCGATCAGATCCACCACCTTGATGCCTGTTTCCAGAATCTCGGAGGAGGTTTCCTGCTCTTCATAAGACGGGGACGGGCGGTGAATAGGCCAGCGTTCTTCCGTTACGGGGTCGGGCTGCTCATCGATGGCCTGGCCCAGCAGATTGAAAATACGGCCCAGGCATTCCTTGCCCACCGGCACCGTGATGGGGCCGCCGGTATCCCGGGCTTGCAGGCCGCGCACCATGCCGTCGGTGGCGTTCATGGAAATGCAGCGGGCCACATTGTCGCCAATGTGCTGCGCCACTTCGGCCACCACTTTCTTTTCGCCGTTCTGAATCTCGATGGCGGTAAGCAGTTCGGGCAGATGCCCGTCCTCAAACCGGATATCCAATACCGGGCCGATGACCTGAACCACCTTGCCGATATTCTGTTCGCTCACGATAGGTTTCTCCTTTCCGGATCCTTAGTTTTCCGCGCCGGCCACGATTTCCGTGATCTCCTGGGTGATGGCACCCTGACGCGCCCGGTTGTATTTCAGGCGAAGGCCGGTAATCATTTCCCCGGCATTCTTGGTGGCTGAATCCATTGCGCTGCGCCGGGCGGACACTTCGCTGGCAAAGGAATCGCAGGCGGCGCTGTACAGCCTGCCGGCAATAAAATCCGGCACCACCGTTTTGAGCATTTCCGCGGCGTCCGGCTCATACACCGTATCCACGTGCCGCGCGTCATCCTCCGGCGCTTCAGGCGCCTCCACAGGCAGCAGCTTTTCGATTTTCACTTCCTGGCTCAGCATGGACTGGAAAGAGGTGTAAACGAGATACATTTCATCGTACTCGGCCTTTTCAAAGCCCTCCACCAATTGCCTGGACAGCTTATAGCAGATGCCTACGGACAATCCTTCCACCCGGGGATAATCCTGGCTCAGCAGCGGGACATTCATCCGGGTGTACTTTTCGATGGCCTTCCTGCCCAGAGGGAAAACAGTATAGGGGATCTCCCCCGCATGGGCAATCTGCGCTTTGAACACATTGGCGTTGTAGCCGCCTGCCAGCCCGCGCTCGCCGGCAACCACGATATAGCAGCGGTTTTTGACTTCCCGCTGTGCGGCAAAGGGAAAGGTCTGCCCCTGGCAGCTGGCTGCCGCCGCCATCATGGCTTCCCGTGAAATGGAAGCGTAGGGCTTGCTGTCTTCCATCCGCTCCTTGGCGCGGCGCAGTTTGGAGGTAGCCACCAGCTGCATGGCTTTGGTGATCTGCATGGTACTTTCCACGCTTTTGATCCGCAGCTTGATGGCCTTCATGGACGATCCTGCCATGCTGCCCCCTCCTTAGCCTTTCGACCTGAGAAAATCTTTGGTGAAGCCATCAAGCGCCGTTTTCATTCTCTCTTCCGTCTCGGCGCTGAGCTGCCCGGTCTCACGGATCGCGTCCAGCACGTCGCCGTACTGCGCGCCCATCCGCTGATAGAGCGCTTCTTCATACTCCGCCACGTCAGCCACTTCGACGTTCTTGAGATAATCATGGGTGACAGCGTAGAAAATGCACACCTGATTCTCAACGGGAATGGGATGATTGCGGTTCTGCTTGAGCACTTCCACGATCCGGGCGCCCTGGGCAAGACGGGCCTTCGTGTCGGCGTCCAGATCGGAGCCGAACTGGGCAAAGGACTGCAGCTCGCGGTATTGGCTGTAGAGCAGCTTCAGGCTGCCGGCCACCTTTTTCATGGCCTTGATCTGGGCGTCGCCGCCCACGCGGCTGACGGAAATGCCGGGGTCGATAGCCGGCATGATGCCGCTGTGGAACAGTTCGGTTTCCAGGAAGATCTGGCCGTCAGTAATGGAAATGACGTTGGTGGGAATATAAGCGGATACGTCGCCGGCCTGGGTCTCGATAATGGGAAGGCCGGTAATGGAGCCGCCGCCGTACTTTTCATCCACCCGCGCAGACCGCTCCAACAAACGGCTGTGAAGATAGAATACGTCGCCGGGATAGGCTTCACGGCCCGGCGGGCGGCGGATCAGCAGGGACAGGGCGCGGTAAGCCACCGCGTGCTTGCTCAGATCGTCATAAATGATCAGCACGTCCCTGCCCTTGTCCATGAAGTATTCCGCCATGGCGCAGCCGGAATACGGGGCGATATACTGCAGCGGCGCCAGCTCGCTGGCGGTGGCGCTGACGACAATGGTATAATCCATGGCGCCGGCGGCTTCCAGGGTATCCACAAGCTGGGCAACGGTGGAGCGCTTCTGGCCGATGGCCACGTAAACGCAGATCACGTCCTTGCCCTTCTGGTTGATGATGGTATCCAGGGCGATCACCGTTTTGCCGGTCTGCCTGTCGCCAATGATCAATTCGCGCTGGCCCCGGCCGATGGGGATCATGCTGTCGATGGCCTTGATGCCGGTCTGCAGCGGCACGGACACCTTTTTGCGCTGGATGATGCCCGGCGCGTTGCGCTCGATGGGCCGATACTCCTGAATGTCCAGGGGGCCCTTTCCGTCCACCGGCTGGCCCAAGGCATTCACCACGCGGCCGATCAGCGCTTCCCCGGCGGGCACGGAAACCACCTGGCCGGTGCGCTCCACTTTGTCGCCTTCCCGGATCCCCTCGTCCGTGCCCAGCATAACGATGGCCACGGAGTTTTCTTCCAGGTTCAAAGCCATGCCGTATTCCCCGTTGGGGAATTTGACCAGTTCATTGGCCATGCACTGATCCAGGCCGGTGGCCCGGGCAATGCCGTCGCCGATCATGATGATGGTGCCGGTATCGCTCTGGGTGATCCTGTTTTCGTAATGCCTGATCTGTTCCTTGATCAGTTTGGAAATCTCTTCGGGTTTTAACTGCATCGTATCACCTTTCCGTCCGTGCGCTCGTTTGGCGGGATCATTCGCCGGCAATGCTCTGCCGGATATCGTCCAGCCGGTGGCGCAAGGTGTTATCGTAGCGCTTGCCGTCCATCTGCAGCAAAACGCCGCCCAGAACAGACGCGTCTATGCTTTCCTTCAGCACGACTTCTTTGCCGGTCATGTCCGAAAGCTTCCGGATCAGCCGGCCACGCTGCTCATCGCTCAGGGCCCGTGCGGTGGTCACTTCGGCCTCCGCCACATGATGATCCGCGTTGTAGCATGCCTGATACGCATCGAAGCAATCGGCATAATCGTACATGGCGCCCCGCTCGATAAGGATCTTGATAAAGTTGAGCACATAGGGATTCACCTGGCCCCGCAGCGCCGAATCAGCGATCCCAACCCGCTCTGCCTTGCTGACGGACATATTGGAAAGCAGGCGAATGAAATCCGGGTTCTCACGGAACAGCTGCCGCAGGGCCCGCAATTCATCCAGCACTGTTTTTTCGATTTGTTCCTCAGCGCACAGGGCGTAGAGCCCGTCGCCGTATTCACGGCCGAATTCCGTCACGGCGCCTCACCCACGTTCCTGATAAAATCATCCACAAATCCTTCGTAATCCTGCTGGCTGACCTCCCGCTCCACCACTTTGGAAGCGATGTCCACCGCCAGGCCGGAAATTTCGCTTCGGACATCTTTCAGCATCTGCTGTTTCTGCTGGGCAATTTCCTCTTCCGCCTTCTGCTTTACGCGGCCGGCCTGGGATTTGGCTTCAGCAAGGATCTGATCTCCCTTCTGCTGAGCCGTTTGGGCGGCAGACTTGATCATGCTGTCCGCTTCCTGACGTGCGGACGCCAGCCGCTGCTCATATTCTTCCTTCATCTGTTTGGCGCTGTTCAGGCTCTCATCCGCGTCGGAATACAATTTTTCCACCTGTTCCTGACGCTGATTGACCACTTTGTTCACTGGCTTGAACAGAAACTTTTTCAGGATTCTGAACATGATCAGCAGATTGATCAGGGAAATGAGAATCTGCCAAATATTGACAGAAATGATATCCAACGACTGCACGCTTATCTTCTCTGCCTTTCTATCGGTTGATGCGGCCGGGACAGCTTACATGAAGCCGTTTTCCTTGGCCCAGGTCAGCCCGCTCTTGAGGGCATTGATCAAAAGGTTCGGCGCCACGAAGATCAGCAGGATGCCGATGACCAGGCCGTACAGACCGGTGGTTTCGGCAATGGCGCAGCCCATGATCATGGTGGAGGTGACGGAGCCTTTGCTTTCAGGCTGGCGGCCGATGGCTTCGCAGGCTTTGGCGACGGCGTTGCCTTCGCCGATGCCCGGGCCGATACCGGCGATCAAGGCGAGACCTGCGCCGATGGCGCATCCGGCAAGAATGATACCGATGGCAAGTTCAATCATGATGGAAACCCTCCGTTTAACAGAATTTGTTTCTCTATGCGATCAAGCAAAGCGACGCTTTGCCTGGCATCCGTTACGCGTCCTCCGGGGCGCCGGTGGCGATATACAGCATGGTCAGCATGGCAAATATGAAGGCCTGCATGCACCCGCTGAAAATATCGAAGTACAGGGACAATACTGCGGGAAGGCCGATTTGCAGCCAGGGAAACTGACCCAGGATCCCGGGCAGCCAGCCCAGGATCATGCCGGACAGGCCCCGCAGCGCGTAGGCAACCAGGGTGGAAATGACCACACCGGACAAAACGTTGCCATAATGACGGAAGGACATGGAAACCGGCGTGGCCACCTCGCCCACGATATTGAAGGGAGCAAACACCGGCACCGGCTCAAAGAAGCCCTTGATGTAGGGCCACAGGCCGCCCTTGAGCTTGTAGTGGGTGATCAGAACAAACACCAGAATGGCCCAGCCGGCCACTACGTTCATATCCGACGTGGGGGGAAACAGCCCCAGCAGACTGGACAGGCTGGAAAATGCGGAAAGGCCCATGATAGCCGCCACAAAAGGTGCGAACGCCATGTACTTGGGCCCCATATTTTCCCGGATCAGTCCGTTCACCTTTTCCACGATCCATTCGGCGGCCAATTGGCGCTTGGAATCGGGCATCAGTTTGATGCCGTGGGTCAGCCACAGGCACAGCCCCAGCAGCGCGATCATCACTGCCCAGGAGTTGACCTGGGAGGCGGTAATGGGCAGTTCCTGCAAAGGCATGGGCACCGTGAAATACACCATGGCGCCGGTGATGGAAATGCCCTCGCCGGCGGGGGTAAAAAGCACCTTCAGCGCAATGGCAATCAGGAACGGCACGAAGATCATCATCAAATACAGGGTATCCGCCATTCGGAAATGCTTATCCCGTTTCACTGGGGTTTACCCCTCCTTATTGGTTCTTTTGAAGCAGTCCGATCAGGGAAATCACGATCCGGGGAAACAGCATGGGAATCAGCGCCGCGTAGGAATTGACGAAGGGCAGCAGTACCGCGGCAATGGCGATGGCCGCCAGCATCAGCATCCGCATCGTATAGGAAAACTGCATGCGCTTCCGAGCGTTTATCGCTTCTTCGCTGAGGGGCTGCTCCTTGTTTTCTTCTTCTTCCCCGTCTCCGGTTTCATTCTGCGGGGGCAGGGGCGGCATCCGGTCCGCCGCTTTCTGCACGGACAGGGCCATCAGGAAAAAATTGCCGATGGCGGCCGCGCTTCCGATGGCAGCGCCCAGCAGCACGCTCCAGTTGAATTTCCCAAGAAGGAGAAACACGGCGATCATCAGCGTGGAAAGGACGGCCACGCCCGCGGCGATTTTCTTCGTTTCCTGTTTTACGGCAGGCTGTATCGTCATCGGTGCGCGTCCTCTTTTCGTCTAAGATCATTTACTTGGTGCCGAACAGCCTGTCTCCCGCGTCGCCCAGGCCGGGTACGATGTAACCGTGATCATTGAGCTTTTCGTCGCAGGCGGCCACATAAATATCCACATCGGGATGCGCGGACTGCACAAAGGCGATGCCTTCCGGCGCGGCGATCAGGTTCACCAGACGAATGTTCCTGCAGCCGCGTTTTTTAATGAAAGAAATTGCTGCGGCGGCGCTGCCGCCGGTGGCCAGCATGGGATCCAGCACGATCAGCTCCCGGTGCTGCGCGTCTTCCGGAAGCTTGCAGTAGTATTCCACAGGCTTGAGGGTTTCAGGGTCACGGTACAATCCGATATGGCCCACTTTGGCATTGGGGATCAATTGCAGGATGCCGTCCACCATGCCAAGGCCCGCCCGGAGGATCGGGATGATGCCGATGGGCTTGCCGGCCAAAGTCCTTGTTTTCGTGGTGGAAATGGGGGTTTCAACTTCTATTTCTTCCGTGGGCAGGTCCCGGGTCACTTCATAAACCATCAGCATGGAAATTTCATCCAGCAGTTCCCGGAATTCCTTGCATCCGGTATTCTTATCCCGCATGATGCTCAATTTGTGCTGAATCAGGGGATGATCGAAGATATGTACTTTGCTCATATAAACCCTTCCTTTCGCGATGTACGAAGCATACCCGGGTTATTATCCAATAAATGATTATAATAGAAACCGCGGCGTTTTGCAAGTGTTTCCTTCCCAATCAGCGCAGTCTTTCTTATTCTTTCTTTTCCTTCGTGTGATTTGAATCTTCATATGCCTTCAATTTATTGGAAAAAAAATCCAGCTTGCGCGTCACCTGGTCCAGATGCCGCTGCATTTCCGCCATTCTCTCCAGGACGTTTTCTCTGTGCTTTTTCAGCAGTTCGCAGCGTTCCTTCAATGTGTGATCCCCCTGCTGGGTCAGAAGAACGAAGCGGGAAATCTCCTGCAGCGTCATGCCGGTGTTTTTCAGGCAGCAGATCAGTCCCAGGGATTCCAGATCGTCATTGGTGTAC
>CAZQAM010000053.1:0-7649 GCA_964591355.1 uncultured Oscillospiraceae bacterium | reverse complement strand
CCTGCGGCGCGGAAACGACGGGCCGCCACCCGCATCCCCCGCCTTTTCAGGTATTGCGCCGCCCGGAGCTCGCCCAGGATTCCCTCTGCAAAGCTGCTCATATGAAATGCCCGATGAAGCTGCGCCGATGGGCCGGGCAGGGTCCCATTTTTTTGAGAGCGAAAATGTGCTGCGCTGTGCCGTAGCCCTTATGCTGTGCAAAGCCGTATCCCGGATACTGCCGGTCCAGTTCCATCAATTGCCGGTCCCTGGTCACCTTGGCCACGATGCTGGCGGCGGCAATGGAATAGGAGAGGGCGTCTCCGTGAATGATGCCCCTTTCTTCCCCGGGCAATCCCAGGCCGCTGAGGGCGTCCAGCAAAAAGAGGGAGGCAGGCGCGTTTTGGGCGGCCCGGCGGAAAGCGTTTTTCGTGGCTTCCAGGATGTTGATCCGGTCGATTTCTTCCGGATCCGCCTGGCCCACGCCCACGAACAGCGCGGTCTGCAATATCTGATCATAGACGCTTTCCCTGCGGGCGGGGGAAAGCTTTTTGCTGTCATCCACCCATTCGATAAGGGGCTCCGGCGGCATCACCACGCAGGCGGCCACCACATTGCCCGCCAGGGGCCCGCGGCCCGCCTCATCCATGCCAGCGAAACAAATGCCCTGCGCCCACAGGGGCGAGTCCGTCTGCAGGAGAATCTGAAGGCGTTCTTTACGTTGCTTTGTCATCGGTCTGCTTCCTGATTGGTTTTTCCAGGGTGATCCTGCCCAGCTTTCCGGCCCGGAATTCATCCAGCGCCACTTTGCAGGCCCTTTCGGTATCCGGGATGCCGCACTTCATCAGGAATCCCCGGCCACGGCATACCGCCTCGAGGAGCTCGGCTCCCCGCAGCGTGAGATCCTTGATTTTGAAACGCTCCTCCACGGCCCGGGGCGCGGCGGCGATCAGATCCTCCAATAAATGAATGGCAAGCTGATCCGTATCCACCACCTCATCCCGGATGGCGGCGATGTAAGCCAGGCGGCGGGCGGCAAGCGGATCATCCAGCCGTGGCCAGAGCAGGCCCGGGGTATCCATGATTTCCAGATAAGGGCTGATCTTCACCCATTGATTGGCCCGGGTCACCCCTGGCATATCGCCCACTTTGGCAATGGCGCCGCCGTGGAGCCGGTTGATCAGGGTGGATTTGCCCACATTGGGCACCCCCACCACCATGGCCCGAACCGTCTTGCGAATGCCCCGCTGCCGCGCCCGCTCCACCGTTTCCCGGGCGGCCCCGTCAATGAGGCGCAGGGCTTCCTTAGCCTGGCGGTTCATATCCAGCGAAAGGCAATTCGCGCCTTCTTCCCGGAACTGGCGCAGCCACTGGCCGGTAGTGTCGGGGTCGGCCAGGTCGCTTTTGCCCAGCAGCAGCACGCGCTCTTTGTTTTCCGTCATCCGGATCAGATCCGGGTTGCGGCTGGAGCGGGGGAGCCTTGCGTCGCACAGCTCGATCACCACGTCCACGCGCTTCAATTGATCGGACAGAAGCCTTTTGGCTTTGGCCATGTGGCCGGGATACCAGTTGATTTCCATGGAAAATGATGGCCTTTCCAAAAAATGTAAATTAAACCCTTGTTTGAGTTTCTCTTAAGTAATATCACGTTTTTCAGAAAAAGGCAAGCCCCGTTTTTCTGCCCCCGCGGATGATTTGCCGTTCGCACGCCGGATAAGCATACGGGGACGGGCGCATACTGAGAAAAGAAAAAAAGCACAGTGAGGAGCGAGAGGATGAACGCACAGGCGATCATCATGGCGGGCGGAGAAGGCATGCGCCTTCGGCCCATGACCGCGTATCTCCCCAAACCCCTGGTGCCTCTGGTGGGGGAGCCGGTCATGGGATATTCTTTGAAACTGCTGAAAACCTGCGGCGTGACTGACGTGGGGGCCACGCTGTGGTACAGGCCGCAGGAAATCCGCGCGGCCTTCGGAGAAGGCAGCTCATACGGCGTCCATCTGAGATACTACGAAGAAAAAAGCCCTATGGGTACGGCGGGCAGCGTAAAAATGGCAAAAGAGCACCTGCAGGGCACCTTTATCGTGCTGTCAGGCGACGGTCTGACGGATCTGGATCTGCGAAAGGCGCTGGCCTTTCACAGAGAAAAGCGGGCGCTGGCCACCCTGGTGCTCCGCCGGGTGCATACGCCGCTGCCCTACGGTGTGGTGATGTGCGACGGGGAAGGGCGCATCACCCGGTTCATTGAGAAGCCCGCCTGGAGCCGGGTTTTTTCCAATCTTGTGAATACGGGCATCTACATCCTGGAAAAGGAAATCTTCGAGCATATTCCAGACCGGGGGGCGCTGGATTTCGGAAAGGATATTTTTCCGGCGCTGGTGCAGGGCGGATTGCCTGTTTACGGCTATGAAACAGCGGCGTACTGGTGCGATGTGGGGGATCTGAACGCCTATCTGTCAGCGCAGCGGGCGCTGATGCGGGGAGAAACCGTTTTTTCCGTTTCCTCAGGGATCCATCCCCTGGCCAGGGCCGATGCCGCTGCCCGTTTCGAAGGGGAGTATGCCGTCGGCAAAGGCTCGGTGATCGGGCCGGGCGCGCTGATCCGGAACGCGGTGATCGGGGAAATGTGCACGGTGGCAGCGGGCGCGGTGATTGAAAACGCCTGCCTGTGGAACAGAGCCGCCGTGGGGGAAAAAGCCCTTGTTCGCGGAAGCGTACTGTGCGACGGCGCGGCAGCGCGGCCCGGCGCGGAAATGGAAAACGGCTGCGTGCTGGGGGAAGGGGCTGTGGCCGGCGCTCATGCCCGGCTGCTTTCCGGCGTCAAAGTATGGCCCCATCTGAAAGCACTGCCGGAAGCGGTGCTGAAAAGCAGCCTGGTCAGCGGGGACACGACGGCGCCGAAATGGGCGGAGGACGGCGTCTGCTGCGACAGCCCGGAGGAGGCCTGCGCCTTGACGGATGCCTATGTGGGCGTTATCAGGCCCCGGCAGGTGCTGGTGGGCGGCGAGGGAGCGTTTTCCGCACTGATATGCGGCGCTCTGGCCTCCCGGGGCGTGCAGGCGCTGCAGGTCAAAGACGCGCAGCTTCCCATGCTGCGCACGCTGGTGCGCATTTTCCGGGCAGACGGCGGGATCTGCGCCGCCGGGGCGCAGCTGCATTTTCTGACCCGGGAAGGCAGGGCGCTGTCTTCCGTCCAGCGCGTTTCCCTGGAGGGCAAAATGCTGCGGCCGGAAGGGGAGGCAGCCTTTGTCCGGCCCGGAGGGATTGTCCAGGTATCCGGAGCGGAGGAAATCTATTTTTCCCGGATCCTGCCGGACAAAGAAAAGCCGCTGTTTTCCCCTGTGGCGGTATTTGCTGCATCGCCTGGTCTTCGCCGCATGGCCGCCCGGGCGCTGGAGAGGATGCGGGCGCTGGACGCGCGGTTTTCTGCGGCAACAAGTGATCTTTCTCTCCGGGCGGGGGAAACGGGGTTTCTCCTTTTGGAAAAAGGAGACAGGGTCCTTCTGTTTACGGAAGCGTGGCCCCCGGATGAAACCCGGACGGAAATGCTGCTTTTGAAAATTCTGCAGAAAAAGAACGGCTGCCTGTATGATCTGCCCGGCACGCCCAGGGCAGCGGAAGCCCTTGCTCCCCTTTTGCTTCCGGATGACAGCGACGCCTGCTTTGAGCAGCGGATCATGACCAAGGACGCTCTGGCCGCCCTGTGCCTGCTCTGCGGCGCGCTGAAGGACGGCCCCCTCGATGAATGGCTGCGCGAATTGCCGGAAACCCATCTTTTGACTCGGGAAGCGGAGTGCCTGTCCAGCGACAAGGGACGCATCCTTCACGCTCTGTGCAGCGCCACCCAGCTGCCCCATACTCTGGGCGAGGGGGTGCGCTTCCGCCATGACAAAGGATATGCCACCATCGTGCCAGACAGCAGCCGGAACGCCATCCGCGTCACCGGGGAATCCCGGGACAGCGAGTTTGCCAGAGAACTCTGCGATTTTTATCTGGATCAGATCAGACGAATCACAAAAACGCCTTGACAGGGAGACACAGGACGGCTATAATATGGCCAGAAGGAACATCCTGGGGTGTTCGCCAGTTTTCTGTTTTTACCCACATCACACTAAACGGAGCCCGTGTCGATGTAGTCCGGATGTCATGCCCCCGTGCCGCAAGGCATGCCAGGGGACGGCAGATGGCTCCGCAGGGCAACCGGCCTGCTTAACATAGCGGGTGAAAAAATAGAGGACAGCGGCACTTTGGGACCCATCAGAAACGGACCGTTTTGACGGTCCGTTTTTTATGCCGCGGGGATGGAAAACTCAGTCTCCGTATCCCCGGGGATTTTCCTTCTGCCACCTCCAGGCGTCGCGGCACATGGCGGTAAGATCCCTTTCGGCTGTCCAGCGCAGCTTTTCCCGGGCTTTGGCGGGGTCGGCGTAGCATACGGCGATGTCGCCAGGCCGCCGGGGGGTGATCTCATAGGGGATTTTCAGCCCGTTGGCTTCCTCAAAGGCGTGCACGATATCCAGCACGCTGTAGGCTGTGCCGGTGCCCAGATTGAAGATTTCAACGCCCTGATGATCCATGGCGTACCGGAGCGCGGCAAGATGCCCGGCGGCCAGATCCATCACATGGATGTAATCCCTCTCGCCAGTGCCGTCCCGGGTGGGATAATCATTGCCGAATACCCGCAGATGATCCAGCTTGCCGGAAGCCACCTGGCAGATAAAGGGCATCAAATTGTTGGGGATGCCGGCGGGATCTTCTCCGATGCGGCCGCTTTCATGGGCGCCGATGGGGTTGAAATACCTGAGCAGCACGAAAGACCGGGTGGGATCTGCAGCGGCCACGTCGGTGAGGATCCTTTCGCTCATCCACTTGGTCCAGCCGTAGGGGTTGGTGCAGCCGGTGGGGAAATCCTCCCGGAGCGGCATCTGCTGGTTGGTGCCATACACCGTGGCCGAGGAAGAAAATACCAGCACACGGCAGCCAAAACGAGGCATCACCCGGCACAGCGCCATGGTGGCGTTCAGGTTGTTCTGATAATAGTCCAGGGGCTTTGCCACCGATTCGCCCACCGCCTTGAGACCGGCGAAATGGATCACGGCGTCGATAGGATATTCCTCAAACACCTTCGCTACCGTCTTTTCGTCGGCGCAGTCGCCCACGATGAGGGGCGCGCGCTTTCCCGTCAGCTTCTCCACCCGTTTGAGCCCTTCCGGGCTGGCGTTGCAAAGATTGTCCAGCACCACGATCTCATGGCCCGCTTCCAGAAGGCACAGCGCCGTGTGGGATCCGATGTACCCGGCGCCGCCGGTGAGCAATACCCGCATGGAAATTCCTCCCTGACCATATATTGGAATCCCGGCCCATTACCGTCAGCCGGATGGAAACAGCATAGCCGGCTAAAGCGGCCCGACAAACCGCGGGGCGCGCCCCGCATGGGTTTTGCCGTCCCGGGAAGCATTATATCATATCGGCGGAAAGGCCGCAATTGCCGGGCAGGAAAAAATATGGTATAATTCAGTGCGCAGCACAGGAAAACAAGGAGGAACCATGCGCGCTCATTCCGCAAAAAAGAGAAAAACCAAAAAGCCGGGAAAACTGGCGCGGTTACTGGCGCTGGTGCCCACATCCTGCGCGCTGCTGTATCCGTGGTATCTGGCCGCGCAGCTGGATGTAATGGAGGATATCTATGCTTCTGCCGCGCTGCCATCTGCGTTTGACGGATTGAGGATGGTGTTTTTTTCCGATGTGCATTACGGGGCGCTGCTGAAGGAGGACAGAGTGCGCTCCCTTGTGGACCGGGTCAACGCCCTGCAGCCCGATCTGATCCTCATGGGCGGCGATTACGGCGACGATTCCGATGAAGCGGTGGCTTTTTTCCGCCTGATGCCCGCCTTCCGGGCCCGGATCGCTGTGCTGGGCGCTCTGGGCAATCATGACCGCACTCCGCCGGAGAGCAACCTGAAAACGCTGCAGGACGCCATGCGGGAAGCGCATGTCATCCCTCTGGTCAACGATGTGTGGCTGCTGGAAAAAGACGGGCGGAAGCTGGCCGTGGCCGGCATCGATGATTACTACAATGGCCATCCGGATATCGGAAAAGTACAGGCGCTGGCCCGGGATGCGGATTTCACGGTCTTTGTGCCCCACACGCCGGATGTGATTCCGGAAACGGCCTGCCGCGGGGAAAAACCATTCTGGCATTTGCTGCTTTGCGGGCATACCCATGGGGGGCAGATCGCCTTATTCGGCCATTCCCTGCACGCCACGGCGGAAACGGGTGACCGCTACCGCTCCGGCTGGTACAGGGAAGGCGGCTCCGGTATCCTGGTGAGCAACGGCGTTGGCACCACCGGTTTTCCGGTGCGCCTGGGGGCCAGGCCGCAGATCCATCTGATCACCCTGAAAACAGAAAACAAAAACCCCGAAGGCCTGTAGGAGCCCTCGGGATTTTTATATGATCGCCTTTCGGCGTAAAAGACGGAAGGACTCGGCTTATGCCTCATCCGACATACGGTAGGGTACGATGGCCGCCAGAAACCGGGGCACGGCGTCCTCCTCCATGTCATTGGTGTCCAGGAACATGCTGTCCCGCGCGGAATACATCATGGCCAGAACGCCCAGCAAAGATTTGGGGTCAATGCAGAATCTGTCAGATCTGAGCAGCATTTCGCAGGGATATTCCTTGCATATGGCGCTCAGGGCTTCGGCGGCTTTCATGGAATCGACGCGGATGTGGATCTGCATCAATGCGCCTCCTTTCGGCAAAAACCTCGGTCCAGGGAAAAGCCTGGCTTTTTTGGTCCGGAAAGTGCCAGAAAACCTTCCTGCCTTTCCAATGAAATATTATAACAAAGCGCAAGGCAAAAAACAATCTGCAAAAGCGCTATACTTTTTTTGCTGGATTTGGCGAAAATGTATAATACGGTACAGAAAAATACATGGAGCGGGCGATAAGGAAACAAAGAGGAAACAGACGCAGGCTTGCGAAAGCGGCCCGTCCATGGTAAAATAAAGGGCGGCACGACGGTGCCGGAAAAATGATTTGAGGACGCTATGAAGGAAAGCACAAAAGAGATTTTTCGCTGGGATCGTTTTTTTGCCCGCAGTGTGCTGCGGGTGGCGCTGCCCATCGCGCTGCAGAACCTGGTAGCGGCTTCCGCCCACATTGTGGACGGGCTGATGGTGGCGGGCCTGGGGGACGCGCATTACGCGGCCGTGACTCAGGCGGGAAGATATTCCTTCCTGTTCCAGCTGTTTTTGTTCGGGGCGGCCAGCGGGTCCTCCATTTTCATTTCCCAGTTCTGGGGGAAAAAGGACGTCCAGGGCATCCGGAAAGTGATGAGCCTGTGCCTGCGCATTACGGTGGGGCTGGCGCTGCTGTTTATGCTGGGGGCTTTTCTGATCCCCCGGCCCATTATGAGCCTGTTTCTGCAGGAAGGGCAGAGCCGGGAGCTGGCGGTTGAATACATTTCCTGGGTGGGGCTCAATTACCTGTTCTGCAGCGTCGACATCGTGTTTTCGAATACCCTGCGCGCGGCGGACAGGCCGTCTGTTGCCATGACGGCGGGCATCGCCGGCATTTTGACCAATACTTTGGCCAATTATACGCTGATCTACGGGCACTTCGGCTTTCCGGCCCTGGGCGTCCGGGGCGCCGCTATTGCCACGGT